>JBARHM010000303.1:0-4420 GCA_049799235.1 Gallionella sp. | reverse complement strand
TGATGATATCGACTGTTATATGTGTCTGAGACTAATTATTGTGGCAAAAATTCGGGACAGGCCATAAAGCTGCTTGAAGAATTGCAGGTTGCATCGCGCCATTTTTGTGTGCGTTGGCAATCTTGACAGATAATATGATCACGATGATCAGGTAATAAGGCAAATGATGACAACCATATTATCAACGAATATTCTGACGAATGAATAACTGAATTCAGGCAACAATCGAACCTCGGCTTCCATGCAAACATCACGGAGCTCACACCATGAAACCCGAACTTCCCCCCATGTATAAATTCCTGCTCGCGGCAGCACTCACGATTTGCCTGCCCAACACGCAGGCCGCCTCGCAAGCGCCGGTGGCCGCCGAGAACGGCATGGTGGTCACGGCCCAGCATCTTGCGACCCACGTCGGCGTGGGCGTATTGAAGGACGGCGGCAATGCGGTGGACGCAGCCGTCGCGGTGGGTTACACGCTGGCCGTGGTCTATCCGGCGGCAGGCAACCTCGGCGGGGGCGGCTTCATGACGATACAACTGGCCGATGGCCGCAAGACTTTCCTCGACTTCCGCGAGAAGGCGCCGCTTGCAGCGTCCACGAACATGTTTCTCGACCAGGACGGAAATGTCGTGCATGGCTTGAGTACCCACGGCCACCTTGCAGTCGGCGTGCCGGGCACAGTGTCGGGCATGGAGATGGCGCTCGCGAAGTACGGCACGATGAAGCGCACTAAGCTAATCGCCCCTGCGATCAATTACGCACAGAACGGCTTCGTGCTCGACCACGGCGACATCGATATGCTGATGACCGCGACCGATGCCTTCAAAAAGGACCCTGCTTCGGCCGCGATCTTTTTGAACAAGGGCGAACCGTTCGAGGCCGGCCAGAAGTTTGTGCAAAAAGACTTGGCGAAGACGTTGAGGCGCATCCGCGACAAGGGCGCGGACGGTTTCTACAAGGGAACGGTCGGCGCCGCGATCATCTCGAGCAGTTGGGCGGGCCAAGGCATCCTCATGCAGGCCGACCTCAACCAGTACCAGACGCGCGAGCTCAAGCCGGTCGAGTGCACCTACCGCGGTTACGGTATCGTCTCGGCGCCGCCGCCGAGTTCGGGCGGCGTGGCACTCTGCGAGATGTTGAACATCCTGGAAGGCTATCCACTGCAAGAGCTGGGCTTTCGCTCGGCACAGTCAGTGCAGTACCAGATCGAAGCGATGCGCCACGCGTATGTCGATCGCAACAGTTATCTCGGCGACCCGGACTTCGTGGACAACCCGCTGGACCGTCTGCTGGACAAGGACTACGCCGCGAAGATCCGCGCGGTGATCGCCGCTGACAAGGCCGGCGTTTCCGAAATGATAAAGCCCGGCGTATCACCGCATGAAGGCAGCAACACCACGCACTATTCGATCATCGACAAGTGGGGCAATGCGGTGTCGGTCACCTACACGCTGAACGACTGGTTCGGCGCCAAGGTCACCGCTGCGAAGACCGGCGTGCTGCTAAACAACGAGATGGATGACTTCACCCTCAAGACCGGCGTACCGAACAGCTTCGGCCTGGTGCAGGGCGAGGCGAACAGGATTGAACCCGGCAAGCGTCCGCTCAGTTCGATGAGTCCGACCATCGTCACCAGGGACGGCAAGCCGGTGATGGTGCTCGGCACGCCTGGCGGCAGCCGCATTATCACCACGGTGCTGCTCACGATACTCAACGTGATCGATTACGGCATGGACGTGCAGGAGGCGGTGGATGCGCCGCGATTCCACCAGCAATGGCTGCCGGAAGTGACGAATGTCGAGCCCTATGCGCTCAGCCCCGATACGCGCAACATCCTCGAGGGGTGGGGACAAAGGTTCGGCGACCCACCGCCGGCCAACCAGGTCGCGGCGATCCTGGTCGGCTCGCCCTCACTGCGCGGCGAGACCCGCGAAGATAAACCGGACGGCAAGTATCGCTACTACGGCGCGATCGACCCGCGCCGCAACAGCGGCCTGGCACTGGGGTATTGAAGGTGAACTGGGAATCAATTGGTCTATGTGGGATTGAATTGGTTTTTGTAGGAGCAGGGCGTGCCCGTCCTGAGCCTGTCGAAGCGGCCCGCGAGCAAAAAATCAATCGCGGGCATAGCCCGCTCATACATTGAGACCCGCTTCAACAATGAGGTATGCGTATCCAACAACACACGCAGTGCCCGCTCATACAATTATTCTGTTTTAATGCTCATATCGCGCGATGAGCGAAAGCAGATGTAGGGACGAAAATGAAATTATCCTCATTATTGTTCGCTGTGTTGCTGGAATGTCTGGCTTTGAATTCTCAAGCCGCGGAAATTTCTGCGGGAGCAGAAGTCTCGCCCCTTATTGTCTGGGCTGACCAATGTGTATGGTTAATATTTTGCAGTCAAGAATCTCTAGGCGGCCATAGCAATGGATACGGCTTCCGAGTTGGGCTGCGGCTGCCGCATGACGATGCCAACTTTACCAGTTTGGAAATAGGCTATGACAAACCGGGAAGCATCTCGGGCAGCACAGTTTATAGTTTAACTCCCGGATGTATCATTCTGTGTCCGGGCGCAAATGCCACCTGGAAACATCAAACTTCGATCACCCATGTTTCTGCGCTTGGCTCTTTGCCCTGGGATAGCCACAAGGAACATGGTGCGGTGATCGGCAAGATCGGCCTCTACAAGTCAACGACAACTACCGAGGGAGACTATGGGACCGGTGGAGGGGCATACTCGCGTCAAGTATCCGGGGCGGGGTTATTGCTCGGTGCGGGATACATTTTTCCATTCGTAGAACATCTGTCGGCAAGAGCGGCTGCTGATATTTTCTTTAAAGTCAAAGTCGCCGACCCCCTAAACACGGGAGGCACCATTCCAGAAACGCTTGTTAAACTTTCGCTGGGCATGGACTACACTTTCTGACAACGCATAAAAATAGTACGGTTATATCCCTGATGCCTCCAGCTTCTTCATTTGACAAGCAGGTATATGCCAATAACAAAACTGACCGCTCCGCTGATGTAGAAGGTCATTATCTTGTCCGTATATGAACCTGTAATGGTATGGGTTAATTGTGAACCGACAGAATCAGACAATCGATATCCCCAGAATGCCAGGCCGATGCCTGAAACCACCAGGACGATACCGATAATTTTCGCAGCAACTATTGAACTGTTTGCCATGCTGAACTCCTATAACCGGGTAAGTTGAAAAGAATGATCTTCTTCCAATGCCATCCAGATAGTCCGGTCAGTTCTGCCAGCCCCGTATTACACTTAGTGGAACTTCGCAAATCTCGACCTGAAGACAGAATCCAAATACGGCTCACCGCCGATAGCCGATGGCCCATCAGGCCGCCTACATCGCTGACGCTACCTTTTTCTTCGCTGAAGAAACCGCATTTCTGGCGGTCTGTTCCGCACTCTTCATGGTCGATGCCACATTATTGGCGGCCTTCGCTACATTTTTCTTTGCAATCGAGGCCATTTTCTTGGCGGACTTTTCCAGACTCTTCTCAGTCGAGGCCATGCTCCTGGTGGCTTTACCAACCCTTTTCTTGGCAGTTGCAGCAGCCTTTTTGGCAGTCTTTCCTACCTTATTCTTCGCAGACGAGGCTGCATTTTTTGCAGTCTTTTCTGCATTCCTTGTAGTCAAGGCCACTTTCTTGGCTACCTTCTTTACCTCTTTCTTCGCAGACGCAGCCGCTTTTTTTGCAGCTTTTTCTATATTCTTTGTAGTCGACGCCAAACTATTTACAACCTTCGCAATCTGTTTCTTCGCTGTAGCGACCGCCTTTTTGGCGGCCTTCCTTACCTCTTTCTTCGCAGCTGAAGCCGCTTGTTTGGCGGCCTTTTCAACATTCCTCGTGTTTGAGACTGTATTTTTTGCGGCCTTTTTTACCTTTTTCTTCGCGGTCGAAGCTGCTTTTTTGGCGGTCTTTTTTACACTCCTTGTGGTTGAGGCCACACTTTTGGCGGCCTTGTCTATATTTCGGCCGGCAGTTCTTGCGCCTTTCTCGACTTTTTTCATGACTTCCATAATGTCCTCTTATAAATTGTGATTGATGACCAACATTGATTCAATAGAGCTTCCGGTATTTACAAAATATACATCGTAAAATACTTGTTGCAGAATGCGCCTTTCCGGTCATATGGTCAATATGCCAAGCAGTCTAAATATTTCAAGATCGATCAGATTTTAGAGGTATCAGCATCTGATTTTTTCCTGGTCTTATTTATCATCAACTCCAATCATTCTTTTGTAGCTGACCGCTTAAGTTCGTTAGGTCAACATCCTGGTGGGCACAGTCCTTGTATCCATCGCTATTTGCATCGACAGTTAATCTTCTGGCTTGCGCGGAAATATGTCACACACAGTCCAGCATAACTATGTCTGCTTCTTCATGGACAGAGT
>JBARHM010000302.1:0-1665 GCA_049799235.1 Gallionella sp. | reverse complement strand
GCAGTGGCCATTTGATGCAGACCCTGGCCGCCCGCTGCCGGGACCGCGCAGCAATCCGCCAAGTCGCTAGCCTTTTGAATCTACTTGGTAAACTTGGCAACGCAAAGACCCAACTTGCAGGTCACGTCGCGGACCAAAGCAGAAGCAGACGAAACGACGGTGGCCATAGCTCACGATTGGCGGCGCAACCCAACCGCGACGCGCACGTAACCGCACCGGTCCAAGGACTTGGCACCCGTGTTGTCATTCTGTTAGCATCCGATCGCTGGTGTCGATAGATGCGCCAATCAATCCTGGCTGAATTGACGGCTTGCTCGATGGGGCCAGCGACGCGGCGCCAGTACACTCGCGATGAGAGGGATTCATAGATGACGCAAGAACCAACTGATTCCGACGCCACAATGACTGTCGAGCGTCGCGATGAACTCGCATCGCAATTGGTCGATCGATTCTCGCTGTGGTCCGGGGCAGCCGGACTGATCCCGCTGCCGCTGGTCGACGTGGCCGCAGTCGGCGGCGTGCAGATTCAAATGCTGCGCCGCCTGTCAGAAATCTACGGTGTCCCGTTTTCCGAGAACCGGGGCAAGTCGATCCTCGCCAGCCTCGCCGGTGCGCTAATCCCAGCAAGCACGGCGACCAGCACGGCGGTTGGCTTCAGTAGTCTGATCAAGGGGCTGCCCGGAGTGGGAACCGCCATCGGCGCACTGTCGATGCCTGTTTTCTCGGCCGCCGCTACCTACATCATCGGCAAGGTCTTCATCCAGCATTTCGCATCAGGCGGAACCTTGCTCGACTTCAATCCGCCGGACTATCGCGAGTTCATCAAGGCGCAAAAGGAGAGGCTCGGTGTCAAAACCGGAGCTGCTTCGTCAGACAAGCCCGGCGAGACCAGTGCTAGCACCTCAGGCTGAGGAGGCGCGGCGGCGGACACCTGAATTGTCGAGCAATTTGGTCCGCCAGGCGGCGACGGTCGGCTCTGGGGTTGGCCGCGCAGCAGGAGTGCTCCGGTAATGGTTCTGCCGCTGGCCTTTTTGGGGGCCTACCTGGTGTTCTGCATCCTCGTGGGGCTCTGTGGCAGCCAGCGCCGCATGGGCTTCACCGGGACATTCCTGCTATCGATCTTCGTCACTCCGGTCGTGGCACTCATTGTGCTGCTGATTACCGGACCATCGCGCCGCGTTGAAACGGAACGCCGCACGCAGAGCGATTGAATGCCTCTGCGATCCAGGCGGCGAAGTGATGCGTTCGCGGGGGCCTGCCCCCTGCGGGGGCTCAAACAGACTGCGTAAGCCCTCATGTCCTTCTTCGGCCTCGTGCGTCGTGAAATGCAGGGATCACTGACCCGGCTGGTCGTGGTGTCGGCGATCGGCGGGGCCAGCACAACGATGATCCTGGCCGCCATCAACGCCGGATCGCAGGCCGCGGACAATGGCCGTATCAGCCTCTGGTCGGCAGGGATTTTCATCATCGCGCTTTTGCTTTGCCGGCGCTGAGCCGGGCCGGCGTGACGATCGTGGCTATTTCGCACGACGACCGCTATATCGAGCAAATGGACGTCCGCGCTCGTAAACTTCACATGGATGAGGGGCGACTGTTCGAGCAGACTGCGGCGGAGAACGGCTGATGGTCGCGCACCCCGAAACACTGGACGAGCAGCCCCTTCCG
>JBARHM010000301.1:0-1639 GCA_049799235.1 Gallionella sp. | reverse complement strand
GGGAAGGTCACCGGTTCCAGGCCTTGGCGGCGGCTCAGGTAGGGATGCACCATGCCACCCTGGATCGGCCCGGGACGCACGATGGCAACCTCGATCACCAAATCGTAAAAACAGCGCGGCTTCATGCGCGGCAGCATGGACATTTGGGCACGCGACTCGATCTGGAACACCCCCACCGTATCAGCCTGCCCGATCATGTCGTACACGGCCGGGTCTTCCATTGGAATATCGGCCATCGTGAACGGCCGTCCGCGCAACTTGCTCACCTCGTCCAGTGCACGGCGAATCGCAGAGAGCATACCCAGCGCAAGCACGTCCACTTTCAGCAGCCCCAGTGCGTCGAGATCATCCTTGTCCCACTGGATGATGGTGCGATCCACCATCGCAGCGTTCTCGATCGGAACCAGGTGCGAGAGTTGGCCACGCGCAATCACGAAGCCGCCAACGTGCTGCGAAAGGTGGCGCGGGAATCCGATCAGTTCGTCTACCAACTGCATCAGCAGACTTACTTGTTGGCTGTGGGGATCGAATCCGGCTTCCTCCAGCCGTTTCGGCAGAACCTGTCTGCCGTCCCACCACGCCATGGATTTAGATAGCCGGTCAACCTGTTCAAGTGAGAAGCCCAATGCTTTCCCCACGTCGCGCATGGCACTCTTGGGCCGGTAGGTGATCACGGTTGCTGCCAGTGCCGCACGCTCCCTTCCGTATTTTGCATAGAGGTACTGGATCACCTCCTCGCGTCGCTCGTGCTCGAAATCCACGTCGATGTCTGGCGGTTCGTTTCTTTCCCTCGAAATGAAACGCTCGAACAGCATTTCCATGCAGGCCGGATTCACTTCGGTGATTTGCAGGGCGTAACACACCGCGGAATTGGCCGCTGACCCCCTACCCTGACAGAGAATGTTGCGACTCCGCGCGAAGCTCACGATATCGTTTACTGTAAGAAAATACGGCTCGTACTCGAGTTCCTCGATGAGCGCCAGTTCATGTTCCACCAAGGCGCGCACCTTGACCGGAACTCCTTCCGGGAAACGCTTCCTTAGACCTGCTTCAGTCAGCTGACGCAAATGGGAGATCGGTGTCTCGCCCGGCGGTACCAGTTCCTCGGGATACTCATAGCGCAACTCGTCGAGCGAGAACTGGCAGCGTCCGGCAACAACAAGTGTCTGTTCCAGCAATTCACTATCATGGAGACGAGCAAGGTCGGCAAGTTTACGCAGATGGCGCTCGCCGTTTGGGTACAGCGCAGCTCCCGCATCAGATACCGGAATACCGAGACGAATAGCGGTAAGCGTATCCTGCAATGCGCGGCGCTGTGCGATATGCATGTGCACATCACCCGCTGCAACCAGAGGTAAACCGACTGATGCAGCAAGCTCGGTCAATGCGATGAGGCGGTCCTTGTCGTCAGAGGCGCGGAACAGTTCCACCACCAACCATGACCGTCCCGGAAACAAGGAAGCGATATGTTGCGCCTGTGCCAGCGCAGGCAACGGATCTGGCAACAGCAGTGCGAGGCAACCGGGCAGGCCGTTTTGAATATCGCTGAGCGACAGACTGTAACGGCCTTTGATGTTGTTGCGTCGCCCCCTGGTGATCAGTTCCGACAGGTTTCCGTAACCGTTGCGATCTGTCGCGA
>JBARHM010000300.1:0-3352 GCA_049799235.1 Gallionella sp. | reverse complement strand
CACTACAACCCGTGGGTCTTCCTGCCGGTAGTTGCAGTGGCGGGCTACTTCGAGGGGCTGGTCCTCGCCTGGCTCGCCGGCGAGAGCACGCGGATCGGTCTCATCAACCGGTGGGTCGCGCGGATGCGCACGCCGAGGAGCGTGGCAATCGCTAACAAGTGGGGAATCTGGGGCGGCCTCTCCCTCGGCTGCGCCTTGGTCGGCCAGGAGCCGATCCTGGTGGCGCTCCGCTGGCTGGGCGTCGAAATGCGCCGGATCTGGTTGCCGCTGGCGATCAGCAACGCGGTCTTCGCGGTCCTCTACTACGCGGTCGTGTTGTTCGGCCTCGACCAAATCTCGCACCTCTGAGTCCACCCTGCACTACCTCGGCACGCAGGCCTGCGCCGCAAAGCTGCGCGGTGATCGGCGGCAGCGCGAGCAATGCGCTAATCATCGTCATCCTATGTTCGCGGCTTCAAGATGCCGGGACGGCGCTGTTCTTGTGTGGGCGCTTCGCGTCAGGCGCGGTGCCGGCTCTCGCCGGTGGTCACGCCTCCGGCGATCATGTGCGCCACGCGCAGGGGTTCCGGCAGCTGGCTGTTTTGTTGCAGGCTGGCGAGCAGCCTTGCCGCATTCTCCGGTGTGATGCCGCAGCGTTGCACGTAGAGCCCGGCCATAGTCTCCATCGGACCGGCCGCCTCGATCAGGCGCCATTTGCGGGCGCCACCCGGCACTTGCTCCAGCAGGGCCTTGCGGATCGCCTGCAAGTCGGGCCGGTAACGCGCGACCACCAGCAGCGGCAGTCCCGTGGCCTCGTGCAGCCGCTGCAGATCGACCACATTGAACCCGGCAAATGCGATGCCCTGCAGCAGGATGGCTTGCAGCTGATCGAAATACTTGCTGCCGGCAAGGCAGTCGATCAGCCGTTGCGCCGCATTGGCCCCGTCGCGCCTGACCCTGGTCGAGATCACGCCGTCCAGCCGATCGCCGGCAAACACCGCGCCCACCACCAGCACGTCGCCACGATGACTGCGCGCAAAAGGGGCATCGTCGAAACCCACCACATGGGAGATGCGTCGCCCGCGGTGGCTGGTCTCCGTCTGGGCGCGGGATCGTTTATTGGAAGGACTTGCCATGACACACAATCATAGCGTCAAAACCCTTGGTCTGCGTCGCAATGGTTTTCAAAAAGAGTAGGCGTTGGAAGCAAAACCGATGCTGACCCTATTAGCTGCTCGTACATTTCCCGCTCGTCCCGGGCAGGCGAAGCCGTATCGAGGTAAGGAAATCAACCGGGTCTGCCTCATCGGTTTACACACCAACTTCAGCCGGTTTTCTTGTTGTAACTCTCCCGGCTTTCTGCCACAAGTATTGATAATTTATCCCAGGCTTTGTTTGTCGCCACTGCCACGGGCTTCTCTCTTGCCCAGGCAGTCATACTTTCCCTGAAGTTTGCCAAGTGCAACACACCTTCAGGCACCCCCTTGGGAAACCTGGTTCTACTACCAAACAGCACCCTCGCCATAAACCCGTCAAATTTTAATTGGTCTGCTACCTGCTGTACGAACAGATTCACATTTTCAAGCGGATTCTTGAATTTATTAGACTTGTTGTTTTCAACCTGCGTCCATAACTCGATATTCTCACCACCAAAAACATAACCTTCCACTTTTTCAAGGTTCAGCGCGAGGATTCTGCCTGGTAACAGTATCAGGTAATCAATAAAGAAGTAGCCGCCCATGCCATCCGAGAAAATAACTTCACGCTCATATGCATCACTGTATTTTTTAATGATCCTTGTTATTTTTCTGCTATCCGCTGTCTTGTATAAATAGCGAGCAAACAAAATCACGGCAATGACCATGATTATGGTTGCCGCAATCGTCCCCATTAACATGGGCATGTTTTCGTTATTCAAATACGTCACTATTGTATTTAAGCCGTGCTTGTGATTTTCATTTTGCGCTGATATTTTACCACCAGGTGGTTCAGTCACCGACATCCGGTTTTATTCCCTGCATCGGCGATGCTGCCACATCAGCCTTGTTCATTGATATTCATTACTGCAGAGCGTAAGCTATTTGTTCGACAGTTCTTCCTACATCGACCCGCTCGTTAAACAGGAGAAATCCATCATGCAAAATACATCGATCAGAAGTTTGACGCGTTTCATTTTGACGATTCTTGTGCTGGGCTTCCCGAGTATGGCGAGTGCGCAACTGACGTTCAGCAGTATCGTGGTTTTCGGCACCAGCCTGTCCGATCCCGGCAATGCATTCTCACTGCTGGCTCACCCGATAGCAGGCATGAATCTGGAGAGCAACGTGAGTCAGAACAAGCCGCCCTACGATACGCTGGATGAGTCTCTCGTACCGAGCGCCCC
Organism: Gallionella sp.; assembly: GCA_049799235.1. Taxonomy (GTDB): domain Bacteria; phylum Pseudomonadota; class Gammaproteobacteria; order Burkholderiales; family Gallionellaceae; genus Gallionella. Next base: position 990 of record JBARHM010000300.1, on the reverse strand, counting down.
CTATGCGAAGGGCGGGCATCATTTCAGCAACGGCGCGACGTGGATAGAACAATTCGCCCAAGCGCGAGGTTTCGCGGCGGACGTCGGGGCGGCCTTCCAAAGCAACAGCCCCAAAGCGCGTAACTACGCTGTGGGCGGAGCACGGGCCACCTATTACCCGGCTCGGGTCAATCTGCCACAACAGGTACAGGCTTTCCTGGCCGATGTCGGGCAAATGCCATCGGCGGATGCACTTTATGTCATCGAGATCGGTAGCAATGACATTCGTGATGCCCTGGTTGTGTTCTTCACGGTGTATCAGACAACACAAGACCAAGCCCAAGCTGCGACAGCAGCGAATGCTGTCTTAACAAACGCCCTGAACAGCATCGCCGGCAATATCCAGACGCTTTACACGCTCGGGGCGAAGAAATTTCTCGTCGTGAATGCGGCAAGGATAGACTTGGTGCCGGCTGTGACAGCCCTGGGGCCGGACGTGACCGGTGTTGCCGCAAGCCTGACGAACGGGTTCAATCAAGGGCTTGCTCTAAATGTATTGGCAACGCTCAGCGGCCTGCCCGGCATCCAGATTGCGCATATGGACATCGCCTCTCTAATGAACTCCATACTTCAGGCCCCGAGCGACTTCGGCCTGACGAACGTCACCGAACCCTGCATAACGCCGAATACACCGCCGTTCACATGCCAACAACCTGACCACTTTTTCTTCTGGGATGGGATACATCCCACAAAGGCGATACACACGATAGATTCCCAGCAGGTGGCGGGTGTCCTGGCTAACTATCCCAATCCATAGCCGCACCTATTCATCCCGGGGCAGACCGTCATTCAAACTCACCAGCTTGGGCTGGTGGTTGTTGGGTTTGAACAGTTGAATTCAAATTCGAAAACATAATGTGGCCACTCTAGTTCCTATCAACGATGCCCGCCCCCTTGATCACGGCATGAGCATCATCGCGAGCTGCGCGACCAGAACCGGCCAGGCCAGAT
>JBARHM010000299.1:0-2448 GCA_049799235.1 Gallionella sp. | reverse complement strand
AGCCTGGATTGTCCTTTCACACAATCAAACTCATATTGCTTTTCCATGGACAAATAAGTCTTTCCAGACATATTTTGAGCCTTTTTGAAATCGTAAAGACTCCAGATTTTGATCAAATCACCTTTCTTGCGAATAGTAGAAGGGTCGGTATAGATCGTTGATTCATCATCCTCACCCACCTTTATCCATTGAGCAAATGCACTTGTGCTTACGAGCGCCAGAATTAGAGTCATAAATAGTTTTTTCATGATTCATTTCCTTGTGTGAATTTGTTACGCAAGGATACCATCCTTAGCCTGGATGATGAACAGGCAGGAAACAGAGGGCGAAAACATAATGCGAAGCCGAGCCCTTAAGCTATTTCTCCCCGGCAGAAATCCCAACCAGCCACGGCTCAAGGCGCTGGCCAAAGGCCACACTGGCTTCGAACGTCCGCTGTCCGGATGATTGCATTCGCTGGATCACCGGCCGAACCCTGATGTCGAACGCGGTTTGATATTCATGGGGCACATTGATCTGGTCGATGCTGATGCGGTCGATATAACCCGCGCTCTTGCTCTGTCCGCCGACTGACCACGGCCGCACCTGTGCGCGCACGATGGCATAGCGGTTGCGTTCCGGATATTGGGCGCGCAGCTCGGGCAGATTCAAACCGGCATCGATGGCAAAAAGTCGGCTGTTCTCCTGCTCCTCCCTCCTGGTTTCCTCATGCGCGTTCTTTGCGTTGTTCTGCATGGCCTTGTCGTCGGGCAGGGCCGCGAGCTTGACGTCCTGCTCTGCGGCATTTTGTTGGGCGCGCTGCAAAGCCTGCTGATAGGCCGGGCCATCCAGTTCCAGCACCAGCAACACTTCCCTGGATAATTGCCGGCTCGATGAGCGGAAATTGTCCTGCATGTCTTTGGGTGGGCTGACATCGAAACCGAGGCTGGCCATCTTGGCTTGATCCAGCCATATCGGATTGCCGCCGGAATAGGAATAATTCCCGCTCCTTTCGGCTGTAGGGACGCGCCAATTGATATGCAGCGAAACGCCGCTGTTCTCGCGATTCATCCCCCAGCCATAAGGCTGGTGCAGTTCGCGCTGGGTCAATTTGAGCAGGCTTTCCGGCTCGCCCGATCGGTTCCGGTAAACGCCCAGCAATGCCGCTGCATTGGTCAGCAGGATCAGCGCAAGGCCGACGATCAGCGTGTGCTTCCTCGTCCAGTTTTTCATGCGGACTCCTGTTTCTGTGCGGGGTGTTTCTGTGCCGGGCGGTTATGTCCGGTATGGCGCAGGCGTTTCAGGATGAACAGGAACAGAACGGCGGTGAGCCCGACCACCAGGAAGAAAAGATATTTCGGGAACAGATCCCACCACCAGTCGTAAAACTTGGTGTAGAGAAAGATCACGAAGAAGGTGACACCGGTATTCACCACCTCGCCCCACTGCCTGCGCAAGCCCAGCCAGACCAACGCACCGCTGAGCGCGAAGCCGAATATCTGATAAAAGCTTTCTATCGTGGTCGCAGACCAGTTCAGGTAGCTGATATATCCCCAGTTGGACAGGATCAGCACCGGCAGCAGCGTAGTCAGGATCGCGAACACCCGGTAGATCGGCGCAAAGTCTTCGCGCCGCCGATGCGGCACCAGTTGCGGAATAAAGAACAGCAGCAGCGACACAGGAAAAAAATTCTCGGGGCGCTCGCCGAAATGTATCCAGTACATTCCGCTCCAGGTGCCGAAGCGTGCCGCAGTGTAAACGATGATGCAGATGATGCCCGCCGCCAGCAGCAGGCGCAGGTCGCAGGCATAGGCCAGCAAAAAGGCCAGGGCAGCCCAGGGCAACAGCGCCTTGTCCGAAGGCGTGATGTTGAAGATCTGCCCCAGCATCGTCACATTCAGCACGAAACAGGCAAACGCCACCATCGCGGCCAGCTTGGTGAAATAGCCCGATGTATCGCGCCCCTGTATCCACACCGTTACCGCGAACATGCCCAGCGACGCGCCGATCAGGATGGCCACCTGCGCCGTCTCGGTGAAGCGTCCCCAGAATTGGTAGAACAGGAAGAACACGCTGGCCGCCAGCGCCAGTGCGCCGAGGAATGAAGCGATGCGCATGCCCCACGTCATCTGCTTGGAACGCATGTCGCGGTCGATATCGAAAGACTGCGCAAAGCGGGCCAGCAAAGCATCGTGACGCGAGCTCACTGAAGCGCGCTGTGCATCTGCGAGCTTCAGCACACCTTCGCCCTCCAGGCGCTTAAGCTCCTTGCGGAAGATCCGGATCTCGTCCGCGCGCTGCTGTGCTTCAATGCGGGAAGTATCATTCATCGTTTAACTTCTCTCTCATTCTGGGCTGTTGCACTTGGGGCCATAATATACCGAAGCGTACCGGAGGCGCATTCTGTTTTGAGACTAAAGTCTGACCCCGATTGTTATACTGCCAGCGCAGCCGCGCGCACTCATGTTG
>JBARHM010000298.1:0-6338 GCA_049799235.1 Gallionella sp. | reverse complement strand
GGAGATGCTGCGCGCGGAAAAGATCTTCGAGGAAGCCGGAATCCAGGACGAACTCGATGCCTACAACCCGCTCATTCCGGATGGCAGCAACTGGAAAGCGACCATGATGATCGAATACGAGGATGTCGAGGAACGCCGCCGCATGCTCTCACGGCTGGTCGGCATCGAAGATCGCGTGTGGGTTCAGGTGGCCGGTTTCGATCGCGTCTTTGCGATCGTCGACGAAGACCTGGAACGTTCCACCGAAGAGAAGACCTCGGCGGTGCACTTCCTGCGCTTCGAGCTGACTACAGGGATGTCTCTAGTCCTGAAACAGGGTGCCGGCTTGAGCATGGGCATCGATCATCCGAACTACCAGGCCGCGCTAGCCACGGTGCCGCTGGCGACAAAAGCTTCATTGCTGCGCGACCTGCAGTAAGCACCCCCTCTCCCCTTGTGGGATAACCAGCGACCTGGCCATAGTTTTTTAATGGCTTAGTCGAATGGCTAGTTGTTCCATCAGAGGACTGGGGAGAGGGGCTTTACGGAAGATCAAGCCTCGGATAAATCATTCATCAACCATTCAGGAGAACATCATGAAGACTGCAGCAATCGATATCGGTATCAGCGCCGGCGACCGCAAGAAGATCGCACAGGGACTGTCCGCCCTGCTCGCCGACAGCTACACGCTCTATCTGACGACACACAATTTTCACTGGAATGTTACCGGTCCGGAGTTCAACAGCCTGCACCTGATGTTCATGACTCAATACACCGAGCAGTGGAATGCGCTCGACATCATCGCCGAACGCATCCGCGCGCTGGGCCATCCCGCTCCCGGCACCTACAAGGAGTTTGTGAAGCTGGCTTCGATCAAGGAAGTCGAAGGCGTGCCCAAGGCGACGGACATGATCCGCCACTTGGTGGCCGCTCAGGAAGCCACTGCACGCACGGCGCGCAAGCTGTTTCCGCTGGTTGAAGCCGCGAACGACCAGCCGACCGCGGATGTGCTGACACAGCGCCTGGACGTGCATGAAAAGACTGCGTGGATGCTGCGCAGCCTGCTTGAGGGCTGAAATATCGGTGAATGCGCGGGCGGCTATCTGCAAATTTTCTAATTCGGTGAAAATACATGATCCCCGCAGATAGCATCCCATCGCGAATCGTTCTGCGCCCGGCCAACAAGGCCGACCTGGGCGCGATCAATCAGATCATCGAACGCGCGGTGAAAACCTGGAACCTGCCGGAGCGGGTGAAACGCCTGGCGTTGCCCGCTTATCATTACACCGGGCATGATCTGCAACATCTGCATATCGTCATTGCCGAAGACAGTTCTGCGGGTGTGATCGGCGTTGCCGCGTGGGAAGCAGCAGCCGCGCGTGAATGCCCCCAGGGTCGGCGCGGACTGCTGCTGCACGGTCTTTATGTCGACCCTGATCAACAGCACCGTGGCACGGGCACCCGCCTGCTGGCCGCCGCTGCCGCCGCTGCACGGGAGCAGGGTTATGATGGATTGCTGGTAAAGGCGCAGGCCGATGCCGAAGGTTTTTTCAGTTCACAGGGTCTGCAGCGGCTCGCCGTAACAGATGCAGATCGGGATTATCCGAACCGTTTCTGGCTTGATCTCGCGAGGGTTGCAGAATGATATGGTGGATAATCGGATTCAGTATCCTGGGCAGCATAGGCGCAGTCGCGGGGGCTGCACTGATGCTGCTCTTTCCGGACAGCATACGCAGGACGCTGGTTCCGGGTCTGGTCAGTTACGCGACCGGCACGCTGCTCGGCGCCGCTTTTCTCGGCATGATACCGGCCGGCCTGAAACAGGCGCCGGCGTTCGCGGTCATGGCAACGGTGCTGGCCGGCATGGTATTGTTCTTCATGCTGGAAAAATTCGTGCTCTGGCGCCATTGCCATGAGGATGAATGTGAGGTGCATGGCCGCGCCGGTCCGCTGATCCTGATTGGCGATGCCTTCCACAATTTCGTGGACGGCGTGGTCATCGCCGCCGCCTTCCTCACTTCGATTCAACTGGGTATCACCGCGTCGTTCGCGGTAATCGCGCACGAAGTTCCGCAGGAAGTCGGCGATTTCGCCATCCTGCTTGACAATGGCTACGGACGCTCCAAGGCTCTGCTTCTCAATAGCCTTTCGGCCGCTGCCACGCTGCCCGGCGCCGTGGCTGCATATTTCTGGCTCGGCGAGACGCGTGCGGCGGTGCCGTATATCCTGGCGCTGTCCGCTGCGAGCTTCATCTACATCGCTGCGGCAGACCTCATCCCGGGGCTGCACCGGCAGGTGACCATTGCCGCTTCCCTGCGCCAGCTCGTGCTGCTGCTCGCCGGTATCGGCACAATTGCATTATTTCAATTCGGAGGTTGAATCATGCACAAACTATCACTTGCAGAGATTCCCATGACTCACTTGAACCAATCATGAATACGATCGCTGAAAAAGGCGGCGGCACTTTTCAGGGCATAAAATTGTTGCTATGCGAGAACCCGCTGCCGCCTATCGAAGAAGCGATTGCGGCAGCCCAGGCTGAAGTGCCGCACAGCAATTACTACACCGAGCCTTATTCGGCGCCGCTGCGTCGGCTCATCAGCGAACAGATCAAAGTTCCCGAACGGCTCATCCACATCAACGCCGGCTCCGAACTCATCCTGCGCCAGCTGTTCGACCGCTACGGCCAACAGGTACATTTGCTGACGCCGACTTATATGCTGTTCCCCGAGATCGCCCGGCAGTTCACCGAAACACGTCTGCTGCCAGAGCAGGACTTTGCATTTGACCTGAACAAACTGGTGATTCCGGCTGGCACCACGCTCGCAGTCATCGTCAATCCCAACAACCCAAACGGCGGCATCTTCGATATGAAGCCGCTGCCGGAACTGTTGCGCCGCCACCCGCAGACGCGCTTCCTGATCGACGAGGCATTCATCGGCATGGCCGGGGAGTCGGTGGTGCACCTGGTTCCCGAGCATGCCAACCTGCTCGTGACACGCACCCTGTCCAAGGCCCACAGCCTGGCAGGTTTCCGGGTCGGCTATGCCATATTGCCCGAAGCCGTCGCCGATGATTTGAACGGCCACAACGATGCCTATCCGCTCGCCCGCCCCAGCCAGGCAGCAGCCATCGCCACGCTTCAACATGAAGACAAGGTTCGCGCCCGCGCGGTGCAGTTGCGCGCATGGGCCGCGGAACTCGCAACGCAGTTGCGTGCCCTGGGCGTGCGCACCTATCCGACCGAAACCTATTTTTTCCTCGCCGACTTCGCACCGCATGCGGCATCCGTGATCGCGGAGCAACTGCGTAGCCGCAACATCCTTATCAAGCCGCTGAACGATCCGGCGCTCGGGCCGGGCTACATGCGTGTCACCACGGCATTGCCCGATGATAATCTCCGGTTCGTGGAGGCGCTGCGAGAGGTGCTGTCCCGTGCCTAGAACTGCTCCCTTCGAGGCGCACCATGAGCGCTATGACGCATGGTTCGTCAAGCACGAGGCCGCCTATATTTCTGAGTTGCTCGCCCTGCGACCGTTCGTGCCATGGGAGGGGAGGGGCATCGAGATCGGGGTGGGCAGCGGCCGTTTTGCCGCGCCGCTGGGTGTGCAGGTGGGGGTGGATCCCTCCCCTGCAATGCTGGTTCACGCCGCTACGCGAGGCATCGAGGTGGTGGAAGGCACCGCTGAAAATCTGCCTTTCGAAGCCAGCACATTTGACCACGCATTGGTGGTGACCACGATCTGCTTTGTCGATTCACCCGCAAGCATGCTCACCGAGGCGCGCCGTGTGCTCAAACCGGGCGGACGCTTGGTGATTGGTTTCATCGACCGCGAGAGCGCCATGGGACAGGAGTATCTGGCGCACCAGGCCGAGAACGTGTTTTACCGTGAAGCTACCTTCTATTCCGCCGATGAGGTGGCGCGGTTTCTGCTGGAAGCCGGATTCGCGATCGATGCATGGGGCCAGACGCTCGCGCACCCCCTGTCCGAGACGCAGAAGATCGAGCCCCTGCAGGCTGGGCGCGGCCAATGTGCGTTCGTGGTCGTTTCAGCAAGACGGGCGGGTTGAGCGCGTATGTTTCGTGATTCTGCGCGCATTACTTACATAAAAAGGAGATATGCATGTACTCGAGAATTCTGGTGGCGGTGGACGGAAGCGAAACAGCCCAACATGCACTCAAACAGGCGATCGAACTCGCCAGGAAATTGTCGGCAAAATTGCGCATCGTTCATGTTGTGGACATGAGCTGGCTGCCGATCGGCCCGGAGCTTGCCATCGACACTGCCACGATCTCTGTGGCAAGGCGCGGCGCTGGCGAAAAAATAATCGCGGCGGCACGCGAAACAGCCCAGAAGGCGGGATTCGAAACAGAAACTGCGCTAATAGAAACCGAAACCCCGACCCAGCATGTTGCGGAAGTAATCGTGCAGGAAGCCTCGCGCTGGCCGGCGGACCTGGTGGTGCTGGGAACCCATGGCCGCCGGGGTTTTCATCGCCTTATGCTCGGCAGCGTGGCTGAGCAAATGGCTCGCCTGTCTTCAAGGCCGGTCTTGCTCATACCATCCCCCCAGGGATCGCAATCAGCCTAGGGTTGGGGAGAGTGGCTCAATGGAAGACCAAGCCAATGTTGGTTACGACAGGTAATCCGCCGCGATCCCGGCAAACACCGCCGCTCCAAACCAGTTGTTATGCAGGAACGCCTTGAAGCACGCCTCGCGCTGGCGGTCTTTGATCAGGTTGAAGTGATACAACGCGATAGCGCCGGCCATCAGCAGCCCCACGTAATACGCCCACCCCAGGCCTGTCATCTGCCCCGCCACGAATAGCAGGGACAGCGTGATCGCGTAGCAGGCCATCACCGCAGCGACATCGTATCTTCCGAACAGCAATGCCGAGGAATGGATGCCGATACGGACGTCGTCGTCCCTGTCCACCATCGCGTATTCGGTGTCGTAGGCGATCGCCCAGAACACGTTGGCCAGCAGCAGCACCCACGCCAGCGTCGGCACGCTGCCCAATTGCGCGGCGAACGCCATCGGGATACCGAAACCGAACGCGATGCCGAGATAGGCTTGCGGTAACGCGAAGAAACGTTTGGTGAAGGGGTAGCTGCCGGCAAGAAACACGGCCGGGAAAGACATCAGCAGCGTCAGATTATTCAGCGGCAAGATCAACAGGAAAGCGAGCGACGAAAGGATAACTGCCAGCCACACCGCCTCGGCGGGAGAGATGCGCCCGCTGGTAACGGGACGATCCTTGGTGCGCTGCACATGGCGGTCGTAGTCGCGGTCGGCGTAATCGTTGATCGCACATCCGGCGGAGCGCATCAGAGCAGTGCCGAGCACAAAGATGAGCACGATATGCCACGCCGGATGGCCATTACCGGCGATCCACACACCCCACAGCGTCGGCCACAGCAACAGCAGAATGCCGATGGGGCGGTTCAATCGGGTGAGCTGGCTGTAGATCGCGAGGCGTTCAGCAAGGCGCATGAATAGACAGAAGTCCGGAAAAATTTACGGCTAGGTTAACCAGATCAGAATCTGCACTTCTTGCACTGATACTCATAAAATCTATCGGTTTCCGGATTTGCCCGTGTCGCGCTGATCGGGCATCTTCTGAAGTTTTTCGGTAAATTCCCGCAAGTGTTCCTTTGCCTTGATGGCCGAGGATACCGAGTTGTAGTAAGCCAGACCGGCCAACACCGCAATGATGCCGAATACCAGCAAGGCAGGCTTGGCCGGCAAATTGTGGACCAATCTGGTCGCAGTCACCATCAGGTAGAGCCACCAGGCGATACCCAACAAACCCAGGTAAGGCACGAAACTGAGCAGGATCGCGACCGGAACAATAATCTGCATATACGCCAGACAACGATAACTGGTCTCATAGCTTTCGCTTGAGCCCATGAACGACCAGATCGCATAAAAGATACCCGCCACAAAAAAACTCAGGATGGCCGCAATCATTGGCGCGATGATCAGACTGCCGACCAGCATGCCCAAACCATAAAAGCCCGCACCATGTGCCACGAACGATTCAACAGAGATCAGTATCACATCGAGCAAAACGGTCATGACCAGATAGAACAACGGATCGAGCAACCCGCCGGTCTTGGGCATGGTTCGGTAGAAATCAACGGGATTTGCAATCTGTTTGTTTGCAAGGTCTGTCAATCCCTTGAAGTAGGATTTCTCGGCAGCAGTATTCAGGTTCATTGATCTCTCTTTGTGCTCTTGGAAAGACATCCGCTTGATGTCACACCATTACAGGTTCATGCAACGATGCTCAACGACCCGGATGACAAACAATCTCATCAACAGTTCGTTCGCGCAAGCAGGAGATCAAGTATACAA
>JBARHM010000297.1:0-12240 GCA_049799235.1 Gallionella sp. | reverse complement strand
GTGCTACCTTGGCGGCCATGTGCTCCATCTCGCGCATGGCGGGGGAGTTGAATCCGAACACTTCCTGGTTGGCGCCTAATACCAGCCTGCGGAGCACCCGGTTTTCCGCGCGCAGTCCGCCCAGTTCGCCCACTTTGGTCAGGCGGTGCAGCAGCTCCTCGTTGTTGAGGGGCTTGATCATGTAATCGGCGGCACCTGCCTTGATCGCCTCGATTGCCGTATCCACGGAAGCAAAAGCGGTCATCATGATGAAGGCCGTGTCTATGCCGGTAGCTCGCGCCTGACGCAATACCTCTATGCCACTCAAGCCCGGCAGCTTGATGTCGCAATGGACGATATCCAAATCACCTTTTGCAAGCCTTTCCATGGCGGTCTCACCGTCTCCGGCCTGCTCCACGGAATGTCCTGCCTTGCGCAATTGTGCAGCCACTATTTGGCGGATAGCTGGTTCATCATCCACAACCAAGACCTGGAAGGACGTCATGGTGTGTCGCCCTCCTCACTGGGGGTCAGAGGGAGTATCACCTGTACTTGCGTCCCTTCTCCGGGAATCGAATTGATTTCTATCGTACCGCCGTGCCCCGTGATGATGGAATAACAAAGAGACAAACCCAGCCCGTTGCCCTTGCGTTTGGTGGTAAAGAATGCCTCGAAAACACGGCTGAGCGTATCCTGGCTGATGCCGCAACCGTTGTCCGCTACAGTGAGTCGCACACTCCCACCTACAACCTCGGTATTCAGGATGATCTCCTGAGCACGGTCACCAGTTGTCTCCAGTGCATCGGCAGCGTTGATCAACAGGTTCATGATCACCTGGGTGAGTTGATCCGCTACGCCGTAGATTGCTGGCAACTGACTGTCCAGATTGAGCCGCAGGTTCACCCGCCGCATTCTTTTGTCATAGCCCATCAGCCCCGCAGTTGTCCGGACCAATCCATTCAAATCCAGCAATTGGCGCTCCACCGGTTGGGGCGCGGCATATTCAGATATTTCTCTGGTAATCGCTGAAAGCCGATGGATATGGTTTTGAAGCATGGCCAGTTTGCTTCCTTCAGCCATTTTGCGCTTACCGGTTGATTGTTCGAGGACCATTTCCTGAAGGACGCCTGACATGGCGGCGATAGGATTTCCGATTTCATGTGCAACCCCGGCGGCCAGCGCACCAACTGCGGCCATCTTTTCCTGGTGGAAATATTTCTGTCGAGCGATCACCAACTCCTTTTCCCGTTCGTTCAGGGCGCTTGCCATCTGATTCACCGCTAGCATCAATTCTCCAACCTCGTCGTTGCGCGTCACTGGAGTCAGCACGTTGCGTTCTCCACGGATGATATCAATTGCCCGTGCTTTAAGGGTATGCAGGTCCTTTGTAAGCCGCGTGAAAAATAACCCGATGATAGCGCCCAGCAGCAACAGTCCGATCAATCCGAATAACAGCGATGCAAGTGCTGCAGAGTCCCATTGCATATGGAAGCGTTCTGCACTCGCTATTTGTTCACGCCTCGATTGATCAATATGCTGGGTAACCTCGATCTTGACCTTTAGTAATTCGGAATTCATCGCGGCCAATGCAGCTGCGGAGGGATGCGCGGAAGCCTGTGCCAATGCCTGCTCGACTCCTGCAAGGTTAATGCTTGCATAAGGATAGCGCATCGTCAGTTCGGCGTTTTTTCTTTTTAGCAAGTCGAAATTGGACTGGAAGCGTTGCACCACCGAATTTTGGTCATCTTTGTCCGAGTTTATGAAAACCGCCATGACGATGTGAAACGCTGTTGCATCCACCTGCCTGAGTAGCTCCTCAACTTTATATAGATTCTGCAGCCGTTCGAATTCGTCAACCAATTCAGCTTTTTTGTTGAAAGTAAACGTCGTGAGGAGTACCGCATATATAACGACGGCAGCGAATGCCAGAAATCCTTTGACTCGAAGTGGAACTTCGGAATCGGGACGGGCGGGAATATCAAGCGTCGGGGGCTGTTCTTCCTTGACGACCGGGAAGGCGGCATTATTGGCCATCGAGACATTCATTTCGGGTTTCTAAATCTAAAATAGAGGTGAATCATGTTTGAATTGTACGCCGCAATCACTCGACGAGCTATCATTTGCCGCGTTGCTGAGCCATTTGTGGCTTTCATTGTTAGCCAAGGAGTTGCTTTAGGCAAGCGGGTGGAATCTTGAGCAAGCTCAGTGAAAATCAAACCGGGAATTGAAGAGTTGCACCAAACTTCTGCGCCCGTCACTCGATGCGGAGTATTTTTCGCCTGCATTGCAAGGTATGGAGTTGCTGTTTGCCGGCAAATGCAAATGTGGTTATACAATTCTCTGCAAAATAATGTGTGTCAATGGCAGGCACCTTGGCAATCATTCTTTGACCAATTGCCGCCCTGTCTAAAAGTTACTACCCCAAGCAGAGCTCCTCTGTAATAAGGCCCATTGCTATAGCCATCGGGAATAGTGGCGGTCACTTGTGTGCCTTTCGGGACAGGCTGGCCGGGTGACAGCGGGCTGCCAGATGCGGTTTCTCCGCCTATCGCAGTGATCTCCGGGCCCAGGTCGTAGAGATTGACCAGAAATGCCTTGTTTTTCCAGCCGTGTGAAGTCCCGGTATGGCACATGGTGCAGCGATAGGTGCCATTTTCTGATGCTGGCCATTTGACTGGAGTATTGAGAATAGGCACCATAGTCCCGCCTTGTGTGGTGTAGAACGCGTGCCTTTGGTGAAGATTGTTAACCGGCTGACTCCAATGATCACTGCCGATTCCGCCGAAACCGCTGTTCAAACGGGATGCGGGGGCACCGCTCGCATCGGCGTATTGATTCTCGTCGTGGCAAAGGAAACACAGGGTGTTAGAGCCGATGGTATGGGCGGTGCCGGTATTCCATGCACCCTTCAGCAAGAAATTCTCGGTGCTGCCGTGCGGTCCCCACGAATTACCGTTTTCACCGCCAACGGGGACTACGCCCTCGGCGGGGTCAGTGCTCGAGCCGTGGCAGTCGCTGCAATACATGGTCTGGTTGCCCACGGCGCTAACGAGAGTGGTGGCGGTTGGGCCGTCGGTATCGGAGCCATTCCAGGGGGTACGCCACGTGTTCGGGTCGGCCGAGCCCGGCAGCAGGTTCGTGCGCCCTGTATTGTCCATCACCGGATGCCATGAGCGGTGGTTATTGGTGGAAAAAGCTGGTGAGGATGCACCGGAGTCTGTGGTGCTGGCGGGTGTTCCTTTGTGAGTGACTGGGGCCTGGAATTCCATGGCAATATCGGTGAAATAGAGAAAACCATTGGTTCCGGAAAGCGTGCCGCCACTATACCCCAAGGCCAAAGCGGTGGGATCCGTTTCGTCGTAGGCATAAGGGGAATGACATTTCAAGCAGATCTGGTACTCACGAGTTACATATGTGCTGGAAACGGTGGTGGGCGCAAAGTTTGCGCCATCGCCGCGTTTTACCACATAGCTGAACGGGTGGGCGCCGAATTCGGCGGAAAGGTACTGCGGTTCCACTCCAAACGTCCCGCGCAACGAACCGGATGCAAGATTGTCGTGAATGACCGAGTCACCGGCAGTGATGGTATGCTTGTGTGTGCCGGCAACTGCTGGGAAGGAAGGGTCATCGTTGAACAAGCGGTTTTTCGTCACACGGTGCGGGTTGTGGCAATCAGTACATTCAGCGTGGCGATTGCTGATCAAACCCCCGGTGCTAACTTTACCCAACACTGCCTCGGACTCCAAGCCGTCCTTGCCGCATTTGCTGCCAGATGTGTTGCAGCGCGCGAAGATGCCGCCGATTATGCTGTCATCGAAACTTCCGCCAATGTCGTGCGTCTCAGGCTGCCTGGAGATAGGCATGTGTATAGGCAGGCTGAAATCCTTCTTGATGTCGGTCACTGTAGTCAGCGGTTCGATAATACTTGTCCCGAAATCGCTATGGCACTGATAGCAAGTTTCCTCGGTGGCAGGATTGCCGGCGCTTTTTGGACTCACAGGGCTGTCTGTGCCTTCTCGTAGCAGGCGCTTTGCACCCTGTACTGTATGCGTATCATGGCAGTTCAGGCACGCTGCTTTCCATACTGGGGTATTGGCCGGAAAGTCGCGCTGAGCGGCTGCGCTGTCCAGATACAAGATTTGATCCGTAACAAGGTGGTTGGCATGAGCAGAGTAGGCCCATAAAGTTCCAGCCTTGTCATGGCAGGCCAAACAAATGTTGTCGAACTGCTGGACAAAGGGACCTCCCAAAGGCTGTGCTTGTTGAAGACGGTTGCCGCGAAGAAACTTGTGATTGCCCTTGGCCGGGTTGGATTCCCATGTATGCGGGTCATGGCAGGTAGTGCATTGAACCTGGTTGTTATCCAGGGGGAAAAATGGTCTGGGAAAAACCCCGGGAGTACGATTGTCAACGACAGGGGCGCTTCCTTCCATGACGGGAGGCGTGCGCAACTCGCCATCATTGCTGGCGAGGGTGGCGTCATAAGTGAGCGAAATGGGGTGGTCGTTGGACAGGTCGACACCTAGATCTCGCGTATAACCAGTAAGTTCACCGGCACCGGCAGGCATGTTGCCAGCGTTCGTGCCTTCCATTGAGATTGTGACCGGACCTGAGTTGTTCAGCACACCTACTGTTCCTATCGCCAGGGTGCCATCATGGCACGACAGGCAAAGCTTGGAGGATCCGCCCGGCTGGTTCGTGACAGCATCCATGGAAGAAGAAGTGTAGGGGGTGTAGGTCATGCTCGAGAGTTCGCGGTTCCAGAGCGGAGGATTAACCGTGGCATTTGCTTTATGCGGAGTATGGCAGAACACACATACCTGATTCTCGCTGGTCGCTTTGACAGTGCCGGGGCCGCTAGCGGAAAGATTGTGCTTGGTGTTTTCTATTTTCGTAATGATCTCGGCTGGAGCAATGCCCGCTGTTCCCAGTAACATAACGGTGCTGAGCAGTACTGGCCAAGCATGGCGTGGCAAGAGATGAAAGTTCATTGAGACCCTCCCAAAAACTGCAAGACCGTGATCCTTCCGTTGAACATATCGGCGATATAAATTTGGTCATTACTGTCGGTCCAGACGCCGGTCGGAAGATAAAATTCACCAGTTCCTTTGCCGGTGCCGCCCAAGGCAAGCAAGGTCTGTCCCTGATTGTCGAAAACCAGCAAATTATCGTATAACGATTCTATCACGTATATATTGCTTTCACTGTCTACAGCCACGCCTTTGGGGCGCACCATATCCCCAATATACAGCCCGCGACGGCCGAATTTTTGGATCATCTTGCCATGCCCGTTGAATACCTGGATGCGCGAATTCAGGGTGTCGGTTACATATAATTTGTCGGCGGCGAAGGCCAGGTAGGTCGGAGCGTTGAATTCGCCTGGTCCTTCGCCGCGCCGCCCGATTACTTCGAGCAGTTTGCCATCGTCTGCGAAAACCTTGATATCGTGGGCGCGCGTGTCAGCGACATAGATTCGCCCGCGCTGCGGATCACGCGCCAGTCCAGTCGGCCGCTTCAGGACCTCCTGGCCGAACTCTCCCACCGGATTTCCATTCCGATCGAGTCTGAATACACTGTGCAGTTCGGCGTCTGCAACAAGAATTTCGCCCTGCGCACCCAGCGCAATTCCTATCGGAGCGATGAATGGTGTATTGGCTCGCGCCCTGTCCCAAAGCTCCAACTGCCCTGCGGGTTTGTCAAATACATATATCGCCGCACGGTTGATATCTGTTACATATACACGCCCTTCAGCGTCCACGGTACCGCACTGAGGCCGGCGCAGCACGACCGGGTCGGGATTATTCCCGGTGAGGCCGGTCAGCCACTCGATAAATTTTGTCCCGGCACTGCGGCTTTCCATGTTTTCCGGGCGAAAGTTGTTTTCCCCGGTTAATTCCCCGATGTAGCCATATCGGGGTTTCTCCGGTGCTTCCGGCCACACCTTGGCCGATGCCTGGCTGGCATTTTCAAACCGGAAAACTTTAGGCGTCTCGGCACAACCGGACACGAGCAAAGTCAGGCAAATCAAGGTGATTGGGAACTGGCGTTGTGGACACATTTTACTCTCCTAAACACTCAGTCGCAGGCCGTGTGAAATGGATAGACACGGTACAACAAGCTATGGTTTTCTGGTGTCAGATTATAAAGAGCAGATTCGATTATTTGCGAAAATTTACCATTTACCTGGGCCACCCGTGCTGGGTCCGCCTTGCACTCCGCTTTCCAGCCCGGGAAGTCCCGAATGACACAATTGACAATTCTCCGTCCCCCAGGCGATTTTGTTGTTATGGCACTTGCCGCAAAATCTTCCTTCAATGATGTCTGCCATGAGAATGTTGTTGGAACCCGCGCGCATTTCGAAGCCAACTTCGGTATGACACACCCTGCAACGGAAGCGGATACGATGAAACCAATGCGGAAAGATCACCGGGCGCATGCCTGCTTTTTCCGCACGCTTGTTAATCACCACATCGCCGTATTCAGCAGTGGCGGGAATAGGGGCAAACAAAATGAGCGATGCCAGCAAAATCATGGTTCCCGCCAGACCGCGGTGTGCAGGGTGCCGGTTGTGTTCATGCAGGTCGAATGTCATTTGTGCATTTCAAGTTCTGTGACTGGTGTTTTCAATTCCTCGCGCCTCACGCTGTGGCAGTAAAAGCATTCGACCAATGGAAAAGCCACAGCACCGTGGCAGCGACCGCAGTACTCTCCGTTCAACACATCGAACATCCCGAACCTTGTGGCGCCCCGCCTGGACTTGAACAGCCACTCATGGCAGTTTCCGCATTCCAGCCATTCAGTGTGTTTCTTATGCGGGAATAGCACCATGGGCATATCAGCAGTTCTGGTTCGTATTACATCCAGGTCGAGCACCTGCATCTCGTAATTGTTGTCCAGAATGCTGGGACGCGGCTCTATATAACCCTCCTCAATTGCTTCGACCCATCGCACCAGGTTCCCGGAAAAGGCAGAAGGCAGATAGAAGAGAGCTTCGGCTGGATTTTGCAGCTGTTTTGCGCCGGGACCGTCCGGGTCGTGCAACTTATCCGCCATGATCGTCTTCCACCTCTCGGGACCGGATAACAAGGCTTGCGCCGTCGCCGGTGCGGGCGCGGACCGCTTGGGTTCTGTACACGCAACAATCGATAGTCCATAGCACACGACGAGCAGCAATTCAAATAATCGGCGCTTCATTTCCAGCATGCCCAAGTAATAATAAGCATTACTCAGGCACCTCCAGCCCTATTGTGCGAAGAGCAGTCTGCAGGCGTTTGGTGGCTTCATGTAACGTCTTGATGGCGGCAGTATGATTTCCGCCCGCCGCCTGCTTTTCGGCAGTGCCGTGAGCCGTGAGCGCATCCTGCACATAGCGCTCGCTCAATTTGAGCGTGGATTCGTCTGGCTTGAATTGATTGCGGGCGATCGGTATCAATTCTTCATAACTATGGTAACGCGCCATTTCGTAATCGAATTCCTCTGCCGGTGATTTGAAGTTGGTGTCGTAGACGAACGCCGTCGACGAGAGCAATTCATTTAGGACGGAAATATAGATAGCGTGCACTTTTTCGAGAAGTTCGGAGCCTTCCGGATACTGACCATCGCGCACCAGCGTCTGGGCGCGGCGGATCATGTTGCCGGTAGGCTCGATCTCCGCATCATATTTCTTTAGGTCTTTTGGTGGCATCCCCTTGCGCACATCCTGATACGTGGCATCGAAGGCACGCACATCTTCCATCAGTTCGGCGTAACGCTCACGCTTCTTCGTTTCTACCTGAAGTGGATCGGAAGACAATGTGGCGGCATCTTCCATCACACTCAACGCTTCGTCCAGGAACGCATGGGCCCATACCATATTGCCTGCATTGAAGGCTTCGTTTGCCCTGTTATAAAGGGTGCGAGCCAATTCCATCGGTTGCTTGATCACGTCATCGTTCTTGCTGGCGGCGCGCGCGGCGAGAGGAGATTGGGCCAACAGCATTTTGACCAACTGCATTTCCTGAATAATTTCTTCTCGTGTAGGCTGGACAACAACATCATCTGCCAACGCGGGAACTGAAGCGAACAGCGCCAGGAATAGCAAACACAGCGGAACCGCTCCTCTAATCAAAGTCTCTCTCTCGCAATAAATGTTTCGCATCGCCGTGTCACTGTGGTGCTGGTCCGCCCCCGGTTACTGCCACTTTTTTCGGCTGGGAATGACAACGTTTGCATTCTGAAACCGGGAAGGCGACCTTGCCGTGGCATACGCCGCACTTCTGCCCGAGTATTATCGACGCCATGTTGATCTGATTGGCGCCTTTTCGCGGGACGAAAACGTCGGGATGGCAGTTGGAACAGGCCAGCCACAAGGTATGCTGCCGGTGCGGGAACACCACGTCCGGCATCGAGCCTTTGGGGACGCGCACGATGTTCATGTCCATGACCATCGGCTCCGCGCTTGGATCGGTGCGATCCCAGCGCGGCATGATATTGCCATCGTCCAGCGCCTTTACCCAATTTACCCCATTCCCCAAGCCGGTCTCAGACTGTGGAAGACCATCATAAGCTTCCAGAGGAGGTTGCAGGATCACGGTTCCCTCATTGGTGGGATCGTGGATCTCGTCATTGTTTGCCGCCTGGTGCGGAACCTTTGCAACCTTAAGCAACCGGTTGAAAGGGTTCGCGCCTCCCGCGACGGCGGATGGCCGGGTGGAATACTGGTACTGTTGCACCGGTGGCGTCGTCGCAGCATCAGGGGCCGCTGAAGCGGAAGTTGCAGCCGGTGCCGAAGCTGAAGCTTCGACCGGGGCTGCTTTGGTTTTGCTCTTGGTTGCTTTGCTCTTTGCAGGTTCGGCCGCATTTGAGGAATACAGCGGCGCAGCCAGAAATGCGGCCAGCAACGGGCAAAGCATCAGTTTGGATAAGCGTTTCATATGACCTCCTATTTCTTGCTAGTCAACGGATTGGTCGGGACGGCCAGTTCCTGCATCGTGCTTTCGTGTATCTGGATCGGAGTGCCGGGTTTAGCGGAATGACACAGGATGCAGTTCTTGACCGACCAGGCAATTTTTCCGTTGTGACAGGCACCGCAATATTTGCCTTCAATGATCTTGTACATGTTGATGTCGTTGCCGCCAGCCTTGAATTTGAAGCCAAGGTCGGCATGACATACTTTGCAACGGAAGCGGATGCGATGAAACCAGTGGGGAAATATCACCGGTCGCATGCCTGCAGTATCCGAGTAATTGTTGATCACCACATCGCCGTACTCGGCCATGGCCGGTGCTGGTTCGGCAAGGATAGCGACAATGGCCAGCGACCAGACGAACAGAATCCGACCCATCAGGGTATGCCTGACGGATGCCAGGAAAATTGTTTTTCGTATCAAGGATTGCATTTCCTTCCCTTTCTATTGTTGATGAGAATCTTTGGCTTGCGGTTCCACCAGATGGCATAACCGTTTAAAGACATTTGCGCAACATTTATCCATAACGAAGAATACCTCAGCGATACGTTGAATCCAAGCATTAAATATGCCATAAATTTGCCTGATCCTTCTTTAATTTCAGCTTCAAGTCTTGCATGTGTGGCTTGAGCGATCCAGTTTGGCAAGGCATCATTTCCGGTTAGGTCACATGGCAAAAAAATAATCCGTCAGAATTCATCCATAAGCGCCCAGTGCTCCCGCAGGAAAATAATCCTGTCGACATGGCGGATTTCGCGGAGGTATTGCTGATCCTGTCATCAGAAATACCTTTTTACAGAGAAATAAATAAAAGATGTTGTGCTGCCATCGCCCTGTTTTGACATGTATACCTTGAATTCTGTAGTGAGCCGCCCGATGACATAGGACAAAGTGTTTTCCCAGGTAATCGGACCCTGCTCGACGGGGGAAGCCTGCATCACCGGTATCGGGGCCCTGCTGTAAGCGTTCAAACTGGAGTTGAATACCAGTCGACGTACCCCGAATGCGCGTAAGTGGGAGTAATTCAATACGAGATTCGAGCTGGTGTTATTGAGGGAGGTCGACGATATCCTGCTTACTTGCCGGGTAGATTGCATATCCACGGCGCCAGTAAAGGTTGAATAGCGGCTGACTGCCTCAGATATGCTCCCGCCGAAGGTGAAGTATTGCAAAGAATCCCGTGCAGAGTTCAGGGGGCGGCTGTCGCGGAAGCTCGTTCTCAATGCTGTATTACTGCTTCCCTGCCTGTGCTGCCAAAATGCCGTGGCTGAATTAGTGAAATACGAAATGGCGTTGCCGCGTGTAGCCTCATTGAGCGAAAGTGACTGGCTAATTCCAAGGTTCAATCTGCCATTGCCGAGTAAAAAGTCACGACCCAGGGAATGGGAGGGCGTTAACGAGATGGATTGGGTACTTCCTTTGTCAACTTGGGTGGAGGGGCCGGTAATCCTGCTGCTTCTGGTAATATTGGTGATTGCGGTGTAGATCCTGCTGCTATATCTGTAGGCATCCAGATTGAATGATGCCAGCGGGTAATTTGCGTTGGCACTTTGTGAGGTGGTCAATGTCTGGCGACGTTCCGAACCGGAATCGATTACGTTCGCATTAGCGTTGGCATAAAAATAGATGTATTGCGATAACACATAGTTATATGCCAGATTCCCATTGGCAAGACGTCTCCTGGAATCGCCTTGAATGGCATTGTAATAATCATTTTCATTTATCCGTGCTGTACCGATCAAATAATAGCGGGCCGGCGGCCGCAAGTAAAATGTGCTGGTCAACTCCCGTATTCTGAAACCGTCTGTTATCTCTGGCGTTTGCTCGTACCTGCTTGTCATATATCCATTAGTGTCCACAAATAATACTCCGCTTGGCGAATACCTGTGATCCAGCTCTGCATTACTATATTGCCACCTGGAGTCGTCTCTGAGTCGCAACCCGTTCTCGCGCGTTCCGGTAAACTCTATCGATTGTTTACGCAAGCGGCTAGAGTCAATGTTGAAGGTGAGTCCGTCCAGCCTGAAATCATCGGCCTGCTTGTTCTCGGTGGTGCTTTGATAAGCATTTATCCTGTACCTTTCCTTTTTGTCCCTGGGAGCATAATGCTGGGTCAGGTCGAGGCGCGTGGTTTGATTTACAAGGGAGCCGAAACCTGGTCCGAATAGGTTATTGGTTCTAGCGAGGATCGCTTCGAATGCATAGCGGCTGTATGGCACCAGAAATAGCCCAATATCTCCAAAAATGGTATTGTTCGTCGAACTATAGTCCTGCATTTTCGATTTATAGGTGGTGAATTCAACATTGCCCTTTACCAGGGCTATCCAGGGTTTTGAGATGTAGGTGATGGCCTTGCCTCTCAGGTTTAAAGCAAACCTTTGCTGCATTATCGGATTGCCATAGTTAAGGCTGCGTTGCTCAATGTCATAACCGATGCTTCCGCCCCAGTTGGCCCCTATAGGGGCGATGCGCCAGGATGAAGTGCGCTTTTCTGCAGGAGCAGTCTGAGCCGGCGCTTCTTCTGCAGGGAACCCGGGGCGCATCCAGCCGAAAGCCAGCCATGCCAATGTTATGGCGCTATACTTCCGGCTTGCGCTGGTCGATTTCCCCCACCTTAGCTTGGCTGTAAGCATTTTCTAAAGTCATGCAGTTTCGTGCATTATGATCAACATGTTCCGTACCCTGGGAAGCTTCGTTTTATCTATACGCTAACCAGGCAATAACAAGGCTCCCCACCTTTCAACGTGGAGCAGGACGGGATTTCCATTAAAAGTGAATTGACGGAAGTTTGAAATCCCGGCCCCTTGATGAGACGAGCGCAGCACGCTTTATTTTCTGTTTCTTTACAAGGTTGCGCTGTCATATGCCGGGCTGCTCCTTCTTTGCAACCTCACTTAGTTGCAGCGGCTTCATCGGCAGGTTTTGGAAGCGGCAGGTAACGCGACTCATCTACTTTAACCGGAGTATTTTTCCTGAGTTTCGCTATTAAAGACTTCCATGCGCGTTCGCCTTCATCGGTCATGTATAGCGCCGTGGCGCGCTCTTTGACCGCGTCAAAGCTGTTCAGCTTTGCTTCCTTGCGATCTGTCAGTTTGTATATCCCTACGCCTTCCATCAGCCTGACAGGGTCAGATATCTCGCCGGGTTTGAGTTTGTTCGCTACTTGCTCCGACAGTTCTGACAGCATGCCGCCATGCAAATAACCCATATCCCCCCCCTGGCCGACGGTTTCGATATCAGTGGAGTATTTTTTTACCATTTCGGCGAAGTCGGCCCCTGCGCGTAATTGCTTGACCAGTTCTTCTCCCAGTTTTAAC
>JBARHM010000296.1:0-2212 GCA_049799235.1 Gallionella sp. | reverse complement strand
CTATCTCGATCTGGTAATGCGTAACTGCGGGCTTGCCGCTTTCCACCACGGCCATCTTGACGCGCTGGGCCGGATGCCTCCCGACCGGCGCTTCCACTTTTCCGGAACGATTCAATTCGCCATATACCAGAGCGAGATATTCGCGCTGCACAGTGCGCGCCTCCAACTGGCGCACGAGCGCGGTCTGCGCGGTGATCGTCTTGGCCACCACCAATAATCCGCTGGTGTCCTTGTCGAGCCTGTGCACGATACCGGCACGCGGCACTTCGGCAAGTTGCGGCGCGTGATGCAGCAGCGCGTTGAGCAATGTCCCTTCCCAGTTGCCGCTGCCCGGATGCACAACCAGTCCCGCAGGTTTGTTGAGCACCAGCAAGGCATCGTCCTCATAGACGATGTCGAGCGCGATGTCCTCGGCCAGATGCGGCTGCTCCGAAGGATGCGATTGCGGCAACACCTCCAGCTTTTCGCCGCCCCAGACTTTCTGTTTGGTGGTGGCGAATTCGCCATTGACCCTGACCTGCTGTCCGGTGATCCACTCCTGCAGCCGGCTGCGCGAATACTCCGGCAAAAGTTTTGCAAGCGCCTGGTCAAGACGCAGGCCGGCACAGTCATCCGGAACCGCGAGTTGTAAAGCGTCTTGGGGATAAGGGATTACGTTATAATTATACAAATTTACATTTGGATCAGCCATGCGCCATAGTTTAGCCGTAATCCTGCTGCTTACGTTAACCGCTTGCAGTTCCCAGTCGCACCCGGATGCCAACAATCCGGAAAAAATCGCTTCTGTCGAAGAAATGTACACCGATGCAAAGACGGCACTTAATGATCAAAACTTTGAATCGGCGGTCAAAAAGTTTGAATCCCTGCAATCCCGTTATCCGTACGGCCGGTATGCACAACAGGCGCAGCTCGAAATCGCCTATGCCTATTACAAGCAGAACGAAGCAGAGTCTGCCATCGCCGCCGCAGATCGTTTCATCAAGCAGTATCCGAACAACCCGCATGTGGATTATGCCTACTACCTCAAGGGCCTGGCTAACTTCCACGGCGAGATCGGGTTCCTTGGTTTGCAGGGCGACCCCACCGAACGCGACCCTAAAGCAGCACAGGATTCATTCATCGCCTTCAAGGATCTGGCAGCGCGATTTCCCGGAAGCAAATATGTGCCCGATGCCAGATTGCGCATGCAATATCTGATCAATGCGCTGGCGAAATATGAGATCCATGTCGCCAGCTACTATCAGCGCCGCGGCGCGTATATCGCAGCGGTCAACCGTGCCAAAGAAGTGCTGACGTTGTATCCGAACTCCCCTTCAACGCGCGAAGCTCTGCAAATACTGGTCAAAAGCTATGATTCGATGGGTATGGAAAAACTGCGCGATGATGCACAGCGAGTGCTTGACAAGAACTTCCCCGGGAATAAAGCCGCTCCTGCAAACATCGAAAGCGAAAAACCCTCGTAGGGGCCATATCAATGTCTCGTACACTCATCGGTCCCGGAACATGAGGTTTTGCAGCTTATGCGGCGCACCTGTCGATTTTCGTATCCCTCCCGACGACAACCGCGCACGCCATGTATGCACTTCCTGCGGTGAGGTGCACTACCAGAATCCCAAAATGATCGTCGGCGCCATTCCGGAGTGGCAGGGCAGTATTCTGCTGTGTCGTCGCGCCATCGAACCTCGCCAGGGGCTGTGGACGCTTCCCGCCGGTTTTATGGAAAACGGCGAAACCACCGCCGAAGCCGCCGCACGCGAAACGCTGGAAGAAGCCAATGCCCACGTAACCATAGGCGATCTGTACACGCTGTACAACGTACCCCACATCAACCAGGTGCACCTGCTGTTCCGCGCCACACTGCAAAACCCGGACTTTTCTCCCGGTGCTGAAAGTCTGGAAGTTCGGTTGTTCGCCGAACAGGATATCCCATGGGACACGCTGGCATTCCGCCCGGTACGTTTCACCCTGCAACACTACTTTGCTGACCGCAGGAAGGGCACGTTCCATTTCCGCACTGGTGACATTCCGCCGCCCCAGGTTCCTCTGTAGCGGTCCCGCATCAAACCCTAAAACTGATCAGAACTTTGCGACTATCGTCATTCTGCCTATAATCCAGCTCGTTGCCCCTGACCGCAATAAACTTCATGGAAGAAATACGCCCCGCTTTACCGATCACAACTTTGCTGATTGCCACCCTTCTGCTCACGGGTTG
>JBARHM010000295.1:0-1764 GCA_049799235.1 Gallionella sp. | reverse complement strand
CTCCGGGGCTAAACCTCAACGGCAATTTCGATGATACCGGGATTCCGGCAGCGATGGTCACAAAGTATCTCGCCGAGCACGGCGTCATTGTCGAGAAGTGCGGGCTCTATTCGTTCTTTATCATGTTCACGATTGGTATCACCAAAGGCCGATGGAACACGCTGCTCACCGCATTACAGCAGTTCAAGGACGATTACGACAAGAACCAGCCGATGTGGCGCATTCTGCCCGAGTTTGCAGCCAAGTATCCTCAGTACGAACGCGTCGGCCTGCACGACCTGTGCCAGAGGATTCACGATGCCTACAAGACACACAATGTCGCAAAAATGACGACCGAGATGTATCTGTCAGATATGCAGCCCGCGATGAAACCTTCCGATGCGTTCGCCAGAATGGCGCACGACGAGATCGATCGCGTGCCCATCGACGAACTGGAAGGCCGGATCACGGCTGTGTTGTTGACGCCCTATCCGCCGGGTATCCCGCTGCTGATTCCGGGCGAACGATTCAACAGGATCATCGTCGATTATCTCAAGTTCGCGCGTGAATTCAACAGGAAATTCCCCGGTTTCGAGACTGACATCCACGGTCTGGTATCGGACAAGGAGAACGGCGAACGCGTGTATCACGTCGACTGTGTGCGCTAGTCAGAAGACATACTGCGCCATTAGATTTTCATTTGCGGATAGGCGCCGGTGCCGTGACGGGTTTCGACTTCAATCCCGATCTCTTTGAGCAGCGGCGTGGGCAATATCCCCCCCGCACAGACGATGACCGCATCGTTGGGCAGTTCGATCGCCTTGCCTTTTTGATCGAGCTGGACGGTAGCAGATTTGATCTTCTTGACAGTCGATTCCAGCAATACGGATAGACGTCCTGATTTGTCCGCTTCCTCGGCAAGCTTGCGATTTTTCGGTTTTACGCGGCTGAATGCGGTGCTGCGGTAGCTTAGCGTGACCTTGGTCCCGGGTTCATTGGAGATCGCTACGGCTGCTTCCAATGCCGCATCTCCGCCGCCGACCACCAGCACATGTTTTCCGCGATATTGTTGCGGATCGAGCAGGCGATATACAACTTTTTCCAATTCTTCACCTGGAACGTCAAGTTTTCTGGGTGTGCCGCGCCGGCCTATGCCAAGCAGCACGCTACGAGTTTTATAGCTGGCGCGATTGGAGACGACTGTGAATGTTTCTCCCTGGCGTTCTATCTTTTCCATGCGCTCGCCGAAATTGATCTTGATTCCTGCCTTTCCGATCACGGCTTCCCAAAGCTTCATCAACTGCTCTTTGGTTGTTTCCTTTATATTTATTTTGCCGATTAGGGGCAGATTCATCGGCGCAGTCATGACGAGCTTGCCTCGGGGGTAATGCAGCGTGGTTCCGCCGAAAGTATCTTCCTGCTCGAGCGTCACGCTGCGAAGACCATGATGTTTTGCGTTCAGGGTGGCGGATATGCCTGCAGGACCGGCACCGATGATGACCACGTCGTGCTCTGTCTTGGAACGACCGCGCTTCTGAATAGAATCCATTGCCTGTTTCCCCTGCTCGACAGCCTTTCTGATCAAACCCATTCCGCCCAATTCACCGGCGATAAAGATGCCGGGCACATTGGATTCGAAGTTGGGTGAGAGAGTCGGGATGTCCACTCCGCGGGTTTCGGTGCCAAACACCAGCTTGATCGCCCCGACCGGACAGGAAAAAGCGCAGGCGCCGTGGCCGATACAGACTGCGGGACTGATCAGAATGCCTTTGCCATGGATGATGC
>JBARHM010000294.1:0-3214 GCA_049799235.1 Gallionella sp. | reverse complement strand
GCAGTCTGGCCTCAAGGACGGATTTGGTGGGCCTCTGCGGCTATGCGGCATTTCCGGTTCCCTTCCGATAGGTCGTCGGACAAACCAGGGAGAAATTCTGATGCTTCCGGAAGATAGATTGACCAGTATCAACTCCTACTCGGGAAAGTCCAACGTCTCCCCGGCAGCGCCCGCACAAGTTCCTTCGACAGGCTCAGGACAGGTTGCAACGACAAGCTTGGAAAAGAACTACACGAAAATGACGAGACCCTCCGCACCATCATCGATCAGTTCGGGCATTGTGCAGACGAATATGGCCGTTCGTGCTTTTATTCTGCAACAACTCCAGGGATTATCTCCCTTTAATCTCTGGCTGGTCTCCATTTTCATTTCCGTCGTGGCCACTGAAATCATCGTCTGCAGCATGGAATTGCTGCTGAAGGGAAAGGTTACCTTCGATTATATGTTTACCGGTTTCGTGGCCGCTTTGCTGGTTGCATCCACTGTTTCCGCCGCTCTGGTCTATCTTTTCAAATGGCTGAAGCTGGAAGCGCAACACAGCCAACAACTGGCCAATGAACTAACTGAGAGCGAGCAACGCGCCAAGCAGGCAATCGTGGCATCACGCCTGGCTTTGTGGAACTATGACTTGGCGACGGGGAATGTTTATCTGTCGGAAGGTTGGTCGCAACTCCTCGGTGGCGCGCAAGTGCCGACCATCACCACGATAAACGACCTTACCGGACTGGTTCCGCAAGAAGAGCAGCCCGCCGTGAAGAAAGCAATCATTGCGGCCATAAAAGGACACAACTCTTCTACTTACCAGGTTGAACATCGCGTGAGGAAACTCAATGGCGAATTCATGTGGGTGCGCAGCGAGGGGGCGGTAGTCGAGCGCGACCCGGATGGCCACGCATTGCGCATGACAGGTATCAATCGCGACATCACCGAACAGAAAAAACTGGAAAAGGAAATTCTGGAACGGCGGAATGAAATGGCAAAGTTGCAAGCACTACAGATCGCCGCCCAGACCGCCACGGCCATCGCCCATGAATTGAATCAGCCGCTGATGGCCATCGCCTCATATAACGAGACCGCGCTCATACTGTTGAAAGCAGAAAAGCCCAATCTCGAGAAAGTCCGCAAAACCATCGAGGGCAGCGAACGGCAAGCCCACCGTGCCGGGGACTCAATCCGCGAACTGCTCGAATTTTTGAGCACGAAAGAGTTTCCGACCGAGGCATTTGACCTCAACAAGGAAATCCTTGACGTCCTGGACACTGCTAGGTCGGAACACGAATTGCAGTTTCATTCCATTCTCCAGTTGGAAGAGGGGCTCCCTTTGGTCCGGGCCAGCCGCAGTCACGTACAGAAGGTACTGCTCAATCTGCTGCACAACGGCATCGAGGCCATGCAGGAAGCCGGCGTGCCGCTGCCTTCCATCACCGTGACCGTGCGCACGATAAAGGACGTAGGCGTTGCCCAAGTGACGATACAGGATAATGGGCCGGGCGTTAAGAAAGAGGATTTCCAGCGCCTGTTCGAACCCTTCTTTTCCACCAAGGCCAGAGGCATCGGCATGGGGCTTGCCATCAGCCGCTCGCTGATCGAGGCGAATGGCGGCCAGCTCTGGGTTGACCCGCAAGAAGGTCTCGGCGCCACTTTCTACTTTACCTTACCCTTGGCAACATGAGCGACCTTACCATGGTATATGTCGTAGATGATGACGCAGCGGTGCGGGATGCGCTGGCCATGCTGATGGAAGCCGCCGGCTATACCGTTGCATCATTCGGGACTGCCTCGGAATTTCTCGACGTCTGCAATCCCAGCACCCAGGGATGCATCATTCTTGACGTGGACATGCCCGACATGGACGGACCAACCTTGCAGATAGAATTGATACGGCGCGGCGTGCAACTGCCGGTGATCTTCCTTTCCGGGAAAGGCACCATTTCGCTAACGGTGCGCACCATCAAGGCTGGCGCGATGGATTTCCTGACCAAGCCGGTGGACGGATCGTTACTGCTGGCTCGCGTGCAGGAGGCATTGGAGAAGAGTTCTTTCCTGCTAAAACGGGTCCGGGCTAATCAGTCCAACGCATCGCGGCTGGCAAAGCTAACCGAACGCGAACGCGAAGTCATGATGCTGGCCGTCGCGGGGCACACCAGCAAGGAAATAGCACAACTCCTCGGCATCAGCTACCGGACGGTGGAAATTCATCGCGCCCACGTCATGCAGAAGACCGGCGCAGCCAACCTGCTGGAACTCGCACGCATCGCCAACGCGCTTGAATCGCGTAAAACCTCAAGGCAATTGCCGCTCCCGCATACGTAATCATACTGATTCCATCTCCCGATGATTTGATGCTACCGTAAACTGCTTTATTTCAGGAGGTTTAGAGATCATGACCCTGACTACTAACGAGAAACTACAGAAAAAGAACGTATTCGAAGCCATTCTTGCACGCCGCTCCGTTCGGACTTATGCGCCGGATGGACTCGACCGCAACACCGTTGGAACATTGCTGGAAGCCGCCGTGCGGGCCCCAACAGCCATGCACGAGGAACCCTGGGCATTCGTCGTCGTGCAAGACCATGCGCTATTGCAGCGCTTGTCCGATCTGGCCAAGCCGCTCTTCGTCGAAGAGGTGCGCCACCGCAATTCGCAAGGAGCCAGCCACTCGTTCGATCATTTCACCAAGCCGGATTTCAATATTTTCCATGGCGCCGATACCCTCATCATCATCTGCGCAAAGCAGTTGGGCCCGTTCGTGGTAGCCGACTGCTGGCTGGCGGCGGAGAACCTGATGCTCGCGGCGAGCGCCATTGGGCTGGGCAGTTGCGTCATCGGCTCTGCTGTTGGAACCCTGAATATTCACAAGGTGAAAACGGAACTGGGCATCCCTGATGAATATTCGGCCATCGCGCCGATCGTTGTGGGCGTGCCGAGTGGAGAAACCCCCTCCACTTCAAGGAAGGAACCCCTGATTCTTTCCTGGAAACAATGAGGCATATCGGGAACAATCGCGACTGGCAGCGTTTGGCACGGAGTTGTTCTCTGAACATGATATATGCCTTCCCCAAAGCAGTCGCTGAAATTTAGCTATTACACTAATTAATTCAGATTACCCGATAGCAGAAGGTAGTGGCATGCAGTAACCAACCCATACGAGACGGTCAGTGAACTCACCCAAAAATAAAGGCCAGCGTTGGCGGAGCTGGTAGAGGAACACGAC
>JBARHM010000293.1:0-5528 GCA_049799235.1 Gallionella sp. | reverse complement strand
TGACCTGCCCCCAATCATAGTGCCAAGGGGCACTTCGTAAAGTCCGTAAATCAGCTACCCGATTTCTTCCTGTTCATTGCCTCCTGGGGTAGCAATCCGGAAGCGTGCTGCAAATTCTGCTGGCGTTAGGTAATCCAGCGCACTATGCGGGCGGCTCTCATTGTAGTCGCGCCGCCATGCGGAAACTAGCACTCGCGCCTCAGCCAGGCTGGTAAACCAGTGTTCGTTCAGGCATTCATCGCGAAACCGGCCATTGAAGCTTTCAATGTAAGCGTTCTGTGTCGGCTTGCCAGGCTGGATCAGCTTGAGCTGAACACCATTGTGGTATGCCCATTGATCCAGTGCCCGTCCGGTGAATTCCGGACCTTGGTCAGTCCGGATCGCCTGTGGCGTACCCCTGAAGCGAACGGCCTGATCCAGCACGCGGGTGACATAGTGCCCGGAGATGCCATGGTCGAGCGCAATATCGACAGACTCTTTGGTGAAGTCATCCACGATCGTCAGTGCCTTGATCCGCCGCCCACCTGCCATCGCATCCGATACGAAGTCCATCGACCATACTTCATTCGGCCTCGACGCTCTCTTTAGTTGCTCACGCTCTACTGCGACACCTTGCCGTTTACGCCGCCGCCTGACGGCCAATCCTGCCTCCTGATACAGCCTGAACACACGCTTGTGGTTTGCCTTGCAACCTTCGCGCCTCAACAGTGCACCGATGCGTCGATAACCAAAGCGGCGGCGTGTCCGCGCCAGTTCAATGATGCGTTGCTGCAGCACTTCATTGTCCGGCCGTTCGTTGCTCACGTAATGCAGCACAGTTCTGGATAAGCCCACAAGCTGGCAGGCGCGGCGCTCTGAGACCTTGGTCTTCTCTCGCATCGTGGCCACAATTTCCCGCCTGGCTTGTGGGCTCAGCGCTTTCGCCCCAAGGCAACCTTGAGCGCCTCTGCGTCCAAAATAGATTCAGCCAGCAGTCGCTTAAGCCGGGCATTCTCGGCTTCCAGTTCCTTCAGCCGTTTGGCATCCGGCACGGTCATGCCGCCAAACTTAGCACGCCACGTATAAAAGGACCCGTCGCTGAAACCGTGCTTCCTGCATAATTCCTTGACTGGAATTCCTGCCTCAGCCTGTTTCAGGAACCCGATGATCTGTTCTTCTCTATATCGCTTCTTCAAGCCCGTTCTCCTTCTCAAAAACGGACTTTACTAAGTTTAGGTTGGCACTGAAATAGGGGAGCAGGTCACGCGGACCATTTCGAAATTCTTTTTCTAGTGCAGGGTCCAGCCTTTCTCTTTCGGAAACATATATACTTAGCGCATCATAGACATGTTGCGCTCTGAAAGAATTATGTACACCTCTATCTGGGTTATTACCACCGAATCCGTTGGACAGTCCTATGAGATGGCCGGCCGCGTTAGTTACGTTATCCCGGGTTGGTAGTCCAAAGAGTTTGCGTGTCATTCCATAGGCTGGTATCAAATACATCTGAGCATTCAGTCGTGAAGAGAGTTTTCTTAGCTCTCCGGATACTTTTCTTTCGTTTTCAGGACCAGTGATTCCTGGATTGCCAAAGATGTTGGCGTATTCAATAAGCGCATGCGATATATCTGCCACAACTCTCTTGAATTCTTGGACGGGGTCAATTACCAGTTTTACAGCGATTTGGCCAAGTGCATACGTTACGAAGCCAGCAACCACTGTAAGAAAAACTTCCATTGCACCTCTCCTTTGCGCCCAACGTAATTTAGGCGACATGTGATTCGCCAAGTTATGCTGCCTAAAACTAATCTCCATAATCATCAAATCGCAGCACTTTGAAGACCACATCCAGCGCAAATCCCCGCGATTTCAGGAAACGAACTTGCTTCGCTTTTTCTTTTTCGTCCTGTGGTGCGGTGCCGAATTTTTTTTGCCACACTACTCTTGCAGCTTCCAGTTCGGTTTCTTTCAACTGCGGCAGGGCTTCGTCAATCAAGTTTTCGGCAATGCCTTTCTGGCGCAACTCATGGGTGATACGTTGCGTGCCGAATCGGCTGCGTTTGGCGTGTACCAATTGCGTGGCAGCGCGCTCATCGGACAGCCAGCCGCGCGCGGTCAGGTCATCCAAGAGCGCATCCAGATTTACAGGGGACACTTGTTCGAAATCTGCATCGGCTTGCGCATGCGGCAACAACTTGCCGCGCAACTCGGCGCGGCTGTATTCGCGCCGAGCAAGGTATTGCAAGGCTCGCGCACGTAAACTTAAGGACGCATCTTTGAATCCAGATTTCATTCCAACTGCTGCGTTGCTAAAAAATTTTTTTGCTTACATATGCACAATATGCGGCGCAGCAAAAATTTTTTGCGCCTTGCACTTGGACGAACTCTAAATCCCTAGATGCATCCTTACCCTCAGGCTTTTTCCTCAACGGCTTTCGCGCCCGCTTTTGCCCCGGCTTTTTCTACTGCTTTCGCAGCCGTTTTTTCACTGCCCTCCAGCAGTGCTACACCGACTGCGGCACGCACCTTGTTTTCGATTTCCCGAGCGACTTCAGGATGTTCGCGCAGATACTCGCGCGCGTTGTCCTTGCCCTGGCCGATCTTTTCCCCCTTGTAGGCGTACCAGGCACCGGCCTTTTCCACCAGCTTGTGCTGCACGCCCAGATCAATGATCTCGCCTTCGCGCGAAATACCCTCGCCGTATAAAATATCGAACAACGCCTCGCGGAACGGCGGAGCGACCTTGTTCTTCACCACTTTCACACGTGTCTCGTTGCCAATCACTTCGTCGCCCTTTTTAATCGCGCCGATGCGGCGGATGTCCAGGCGTACCGAGGCGTAGAACTTGAGCGCGTTGCCGCCGGTGGTGGTTTCCGGATTGCCGAACATCACGCCGATCTTCATGCGGATCTGGTTGATGAAGATCACCAGCGTGTTGGAACGATTGATGTTGCCGGTCAGCTTGCGCAGTGCCTGCGACATCAGGCGCGCATGCAAGCCCATTTGCGCATCGCCCATCTCGCCTTCGATTTCGGCTTTGGGTGTCAGCGCGGCGACCGAGTCGATCACCACCACATCCACCGAAGCGGAACGCACCAGCATGTCGGTGATTTCCAGCGCCTGTTCGCCGTTATCCGGCTGCGAGATCAGCAGGTCTTCGACCTTCACGCCGAGCTTCTGCGCGTACTGCGGGTCGAGCGCGTGTTCCGCGTCGATGAAGGCAGCCGTGCCGCCCAGCTTCTGCATTTCGGCGATGACCTGCAATGCCAGCGTGGTCTTGCCGGATGATTCCGGGCCATAGATCTCAACCACGCGACCGCGCGGCAAACCGCCGACACCTAATGCGATGTCCAAGCCCAGCGACCCGGTAGACACGACTTGTATATCGCGCGCTACATCATGTTCGCCGAGGCGCATGATCGAGCCTTTGCCGAATTGTTTTTCGATTTGGCTCAACGCCGCTGCGAGTGCTTTTATTTTGTTGTCATCCATATCGATCCCCTTTCAATTGTGATGCAGGATTGTGGCATAACAATTCGCATTTGTACAGAACGTTCGTTCTCTTGTTGTTTTCAGGCCGTTTTGGTCAATTGATTCAGCAAGTTAATTACTCCCTGCAAGGCGATACGCACAGCTTGCTCACGAACTTCGGCACGGTTTCCGCTTAGCTGATACCGTTGCGCATGAGTTTCACTGTTTTTTAACCCCCAGGCAAACCACACCGTGCCAACCGGTTTGTCCGCTGTGCCGCCATCCGGTCCGGCGATGCCGCTGACCGCCAAAGCTACTTGCGCGGCGCTGTGCTGCAACGCGCCCGCCACCATCTCGCGCACCGTCATCTCGGACACGGCGCCGTATTGCCCGATCGTCGTCTCGCGCACACCCAGCATCTGCTGCTTGGCCAGATTGGAATACGTGATGAAGCCGCGTTCGAACCATGCAGAGCTGCCTGCCACCTCGGTGATCGCCTGCGCGACGCCTCCGCCAGTGCAGGATTCCGCCGTCACCAGCATCAACCCATGTGATTTCAGTGCTCCGCCGACTTGTGCGGCCAGTATGTCCACCTTTAAGCGACCCCAGAAAATCCTTCAACCACGGAATACACGGATGACACGGACAAAGCCAGTGCTTCCTTCCGTGTTCTTCCGTGTATTCTGTGTATTCCGTGGTTCAACATTTTTTGTTTAACCCAAACCGCGTGAAAGATCATTCTGTATATCGCAAACTGCTTCCAGGCCGACGGCGATGCGTATCAGTCCATCCGTGATGCCTGCCGATGCGCGAGCCTCCGGCGTGATGCGCGCATGGGTGGTGCTGGCCGGATGAGTGATTGTGGTTTTGGTATCGCCCAGATTGGCAGTGACGGAAAGCATCCTAGTGCTGTCTATCACGCGCCATGCGGCCTGTTTGCCGCCCTTGACCTCGAACGACACGATACCGCCGCCGGACCTTTGCTGGCGCTTCGCCAGTTCGTGCTGCGGATGCGACGGCAAGCCCGGATAGAAGATGCGCTGCACATTGGGTTGTGCCTCGAGCCAGCGCGCCAGTTTCAGCGCATTGGCACAATGTGCGTCCATGCGCAGCTTCAGCGTCTCAATGCCCTTCAGGAATATCCAGGCATTGAACGCGCTCATGGTCGGACCTGCGGTTCGCAGGAATCCGTACACACTTTCCAGATTCTTCTTGCTGCCCAGCACCGCACCGCCGAGCACACGCCCCTGTCCGTCGATATACTTGGTGGCGGAATGGATCACGATATCCGCGCCCAGTTCAAGCGGGCGTTGCAGGATAGGCGAGCAGAAACAGTTATCCACCACCAGCAGTGCGCCGCAACTCTGGGCTATCACAGAGATCGCCGCGATGTCGGATATCTCGGTGAGCGGATTGGACGGAGTTTCCAGAAAGAACAGCCTGGTGTTAGGGCGTACCGCCGCCTGCCATTCGGACACGTCCGTGGCGGAAACATATGTCGTCTCTACGCCGAATTTCTTGATGATGTTGTTGAACAGATTGACCGTTGCGCCGAACAGGCTGCGCGAGGCGACGATGTGATCGCCCGCCTTCAGCACACCCATACAAGTCGCCAGAATAGCCGACATGCCTGATGCAGTGGCAATGCATTGCTCAGCGCCTTCCATCGCGGCGAGGCGTTCCTCGAACATCGTCACGGTCGGATTGGTGAAGCGTGAATAGATGTTACCGGGCTGTTCGCCGATGAAACGCGCAGCTGCCTGGGCGGCATTTTCAAACACGAAGCTCGAGGTCAGGAACAGAGCCTCGCTGTGTTCCCCGAACTGGCTGCGCACCGTGCCCGCATGAACCGCCAGAGTTTCCGGCTGATAGTCAGTAACTTGGTCGGACTTGTTTGTCATATTGATTCCTAACCCAAAAGAAAAAACCCGGATAGCTTGGCGCTAAACCGGGTTTCCCACGCTTTAGCTGTATTTATTATGCGCCCGCAAGCTGTAGGAACCTCTGAATTGATCCTGCATGATCGCGCGCTCACTTTGCGGGATAGATGGCACGGCGCGAGGCGATGTGAATGGCTA
>JBARHM010000292.1:0-4817 GCA_049799235.1 Gallionella sp. | reverse complement strand
GCTCTTACCCGATCCTTGGGTATGCCAGAAAACCCCCAGCTTGCCCTTTCGGGCCTTGCGCTCGCGTACCGCCGTGATGGCACGGTTGACGCCGTGAAACTGGTGATTGCGGGCAATGATCTTCCTTGTACCGCCGGCGGATTCATCAAACAAAATAAAGTTTTCAACCAAATCGAGAAAGTTGCTCTTCTCACACACGCCCTTGAGCAACGTCTCCATATCCACCGCGCCCGGCGACTCCTCGTCCAGACGCTTCCACTCATTGAAGTGCTCCCAGCGGCTGGTGACCGAACCGATCTTCGCCTGCTCGCCGTTGCCGAACATCACGATGGCATTATGGTGAAACAAGTGCGGCACAGTATCGAGGTAGTCGGAAAAGTTCTGCTCGAATGCTGTCTTGAGATTCTTGTGGATGTTCTTGCACTCGATAAAAAGCAACGGCAAACCATTGACGAAACCGATGATGTCCGCTCGCCGCCGGTAGAGATCGCCGCGCACCCAAAGTTCACGCACACAAAGGAAATGGTTGTTTGTCGGATCGTCGAAGTCGAATACCCGCAAGCGCTGTCGCATACGCTCGCCTTTATCATCTCGGAATGTAACCTGCACACCATCGCGTAACTGGGCATACTTCTCCCGGTTGGTCACCGCCATGGTCTGCGAGGCGACGATGGAGGTAATCTGTCGCACCGCGTCGTCATAAGCATCATCCGGCAAGCCCTTATTCAGTGCCACCAATTTTTCCCGCAGCGGTCGTGTCAGCACCACCTCGCGGTCGGAAGCGCGGCCCAGCAGACTGCTCGGCCCGAAATCCTCGTTGTTGTAGGCGTACACCGATTCCCACTTGAGCTGTTGCTCCAGGTCATTGGCGGTGGTCTGCTGTACGAGGGTATCTTCGGTGTAGTTCATGTCTACCGTGTCTCTAAACTATTGTCGGCGGCTGTTATCCGGTAATTTCGGATAATTCCATCCATAACTGTAGCCCGGATGGAACGTAGTGAAGCTCGGGGCAATGGTTACATGAAAAATCGATAATCGTAGACATCATTAACTATCTCTGGCGTTAGCTTGACTACTTCAGCGAATACTTGTGAGTAACCAATAGTCACCGGCATCGTTTTGTAAAGCGTGTTGTTATTCCAATCTACTTTCGTAAGAGCGAGAATGCTGGAGCAGGTGTCGTGCCAACCTCCATCGCCGGAAAAACGGCGCAACATTATCGGCGCGGGAAGCGGCTTGAGTGCAGCTTCCTTAAAGACTGGCTGATTTGCACTTTGTGGGTTGACATTCATCACACTGCCTTGTGTCCATAACAGACACTCTGCGCCCGTCAAAGGCTGATAAAGACCGCGATCCACCGGATAGCTTGCGGGAGCGGGTCTTTGATTTTTGCCACGTGGGCCGTCGACTTTCAGGCCGTACCAGTTTGTACTCCGTATGATCTGAACGAGTTCTACTTCAGTGTTTCTACCAAAGGCATCAAACGCGCCCTGTATTTCTTCTTCTTTGAAATGCGTTGTCTTGTGGACGAATACTTTGCGCGGCATCCGACCGTTGTGGCTATTCTGGTACAGGTGCAAGCTCTTTGAAAGGACCGACTGCATTTCCTGATAGCTGAGATAAGGATTCCCTTTTCGGTCAGTCGTGAATTCCCGCGTATCGTAGGCAACAAACTCAAACCCAGTGCCGTCCGGATCAAAGACCTGACTGCAACAGGTCGTGTAGTCATATCCGTCCGCATGTTTCTTGATTGCATAGCTCAGACCAATATAAGCTTCGTCTTTGTCCCAATCCGCAAGTTTCCATGGGATTCCACCCGCCTTCGCATAAAGGGCCACGCTGATGCCCCACAGGACATTGGCTCGACACTTTCGGGAAAAAGCCGTGTCGTTAACTATCTGTATTGGCAGATTGAGCGGTGCCAGCTTTGCCTTAATCCGGTCATGCAGATTAAATCCCTCATACTCGAAACACGCTTTCCAGTTCGGAGGTAGGTAAATGAGAAGAACATCGACTGCATGCTTTTGCCTGAGCAAGCCCGCCATAGAGTGGACAATTTTTTCTGCAAGGGCGATTCCGTTTCCAGAGACTGCAAGCGCATCACATTCTTCTAGCATGGCCCATTTCAATGCTTCTGTCGGTGCAAGCAACGGAACGCCGAATACCTTTTCAAACCCTAGATATGGAACATAGTAATTAAGGGCTTCTTTCGGTGTGGCGGTGTTCTTGAGTTCTGACACAAGGCCGTCTAATTTACCCATGTGTCCCGCCGGTGCGAGATAGGCCAGCCTGACCTGACTGG
Organism: Gallionella sp.; assembly: GCA_049799235.1. Classification (GTDB taxonomy): domain Bacteria; phylum Pseudomonadota; class Gammaproteobacteria; order Burkholderiales; family Gallionellaceae; genus Gallionella. Next base: position 2,515 of record JBARHM010000292.1, on the reverse strand, counting down.
GTAGACCCAAACCAGCGCTATACGGGCCATACTGAGTGAGTCCGCGAAGCGGATGCGTGTCTGTTTTGTTCCCCTGAAACAGAAGACGAGGCTCTGACGAGATGGAATGTGCAGGAAGAATTGAAGGATCAGTAGCCATGGCCAGCTCCGCGGCTGTAGGCCGTCCGGGTTCCGATCTCGAAATCGGCGCTGTACTCAGCGTCCTGAAAACAGGACACCTTCACCGCACCCCCTGTCCCAACAACGCCGAGTAATATTTCAATCCATGCATCCAAAAGACGATATGACTGATTGTTGTAGCGTTTCAGGCGGCGCTGACGCAGAAAGTCACGCGCTTCTTGTCGTTTCGCAAGCGGCTTGATCCAGATGTCTGGCCTGAGCATAACCCAGAGTCTCCCACCGCGCACCTCAAGTTGGATCGACACACTTTCTGCCCAGGTGACGTCCTGAAATCCTGGCACATTGCCAGTGATCACAGCCGGATTGTTGTTGTAGCCCAGCTCGTCTCGTACACGTGAAAACAATTGGTCTTTCGCAGCGTCATCCCGCACAACGGCGTAATATGTTTTATTCTTGCGCCGCAGCAACAGCGGCTTACCGAGGCAAAGTGCTGTTGCAAGCGCCTCTTCGAAAAAGGACTTCACAAAGGTAGAGTCTGATGCGTGTTTCGCCCCATCCTCGAAGTTAAACGATTTGATCGTGCTTGGTTTATCCGCAGGAAGTACCTTGATGATCTCTTCTCTATTCCCCCAAAACAAGATTCTATCCGTATAGGTCCAAATCGCATTGACAGTATTTTCAATGCTCTTTTCCTTGAGTTCACTAAATGTAATGGAGCCATCCAACTCAACTATGCCGCAGCGTGGCGGAGGCGTAAGTACCGGCAAGGCATTGGTTCTCAGGATCGGAAATTGCTGGCCAGGCGCAGGAAGTGGAATAGCAACGCTTACAACGTGGGACGTTCTAACCTTGCCATCCAGCACTTGGGGCTTTGCTTTTACCTGGCGCCATATTTTCGAGAGCATTTCGTCGAAGGTTCCGGTTTCAACAACATGTGCGCGGACACCTTTCTTCTTGGCATACGCTATAAGTTCCGACACACCGTCTTTGACACCGGATATTCTTGGAACCGTCCAGAACAGCCCATGCGGGAACGCATTGTTTTGATCGATCGCCGCCCGAAACATCGACATAACATTTGTATCACGACCGCTATAACCTGATACCACCAATCCATATCTTGTCGCGGCCGCCAGAAAACATTTCTGAATTTCTCTATCGTTGCTGAGCAAATCCTCTGTAAGGTTCTTGATCTTTACGTAGCGGAAATCACCGTGCACTTTGGCGTAAAGCGGGAAACGTTCCCCATTCAGCGCATCCAGTGCCGCAGATGAGCCTTCCAAATGATAGGGAGATAGGTTCTTACCTACGACCGCTGCAAAAGCCGCTTCAATAACCTCGTCAAAGTTTGTTGTAAAGACGATTCTCGCCTTACCCAATCCCATCAAACCCGCCAACACACGATGACCTATATTCAGGGAAACCTTGTCGTTGTCGAGAGTATCTCGGATATAACGTTGCTGTGCTTGACCATCGTTGCTGAACGTTAAATCAAAATAGAACGAATACTCTCCCGGACTCCATAGAGCCGGGAATCCCTTGCTATCCATGTACGCCTGAACCTTTTTCTTGATGGCGCTGTTATTGATGTCATGCGACTGCAAGTCTTGGTTTTCATGCAGGCAGTAATAGCGACGTTTCAAATCCCAGATAATATCGGTGGCGGTTGGCAGGCCCGCCGATCGCGAAGTACCCGCCCCCAGGAACCACATCAGATGTTGTGCATTCTGGATATAATGCTGTAGGAATTCGCTTTCCGATATCTGGAAATTGTCGTTACTCACACCGCCACCATTCCATTCATCAGGCGCGGCAATAGAAGGTCGCGGGCTTTGGTGAGTTCATCAATTGTTCGGTTAAGATTTTCAATTTGCGAATCAATTGGGCGAACGTGTTCCATGTACATTTGCGCCACTGAGTCTGGTGCATGCAACAGCTCGACACCATAAAGATCCTTCTTTGTGATCGCAGCAAAGATAGCGCCGCCGCCTATCATATCCTCCTTAAAGAAATGACTCTTCAGCGCATAGAACAAGAGATTTTGTTGCCTCAGCGTTGACCTTATCGCTGAAAGACCGCGCCCAATCACGATCTTGTCGGTGGTAATATTGATACGCCCAACAGGCGCTCTAACACTAAACAAGATATCCCCTGCTTCAGCAAGGCGGCCTAGCACTGAGCAGTAGGTCTGATGCGTAGGAAACCGGACACCAAAGTTTGACACACCCTGATGAAATGGAAGTCCATTCCCATCCTCGTTGTAATAGACGGAATCCGGGCTTTGGCCCATGGTGATATCTGCGATCTCACTCAGCAGCTTCTTCTCCCACCCTTCAGGGATGCCATCTTTGATTTTGACGTGTTCGTGGCCGGGAAAGCGCAGGTGGACGAACCA
>JBARHM010000291.1:0-14660 GCA_049799235.1 Gallionella sp. | reverse complement strand
TCGTAACTAGACGTGCCGCCCGGATAAGGAAAAGGATCCAGGGCAATGTCAATTTTGTTATAACTGCTCAAAGCAGCAAAGCGCCCAATGGTCGACTCTAATATCAAACGATTTTCAGGGATGCCGTGAGTGGCATAACGTTTAACAACACTGTTCCTGAGCCCCTCATCTCGCAGGCTTTTTGTGTTCAGATACAAACGACTATTGGGGACAGAATTCAGTATGCGCGCCCAGCAAGCTACCACCTTGTCATTCATCTTGGCGAGATTGTTTAGTGTGCCAAATGTGACAGACTGGTTCAGCAGGGCGGGCGATTCTTCTACTTTGATATCTTCTTGAGGCGGAGTCAAACAACTGAGCGCCCCCCCCATTTGCCAGCCCTCTTCAACAAAATGATGCTCCTCGCCCTCTGGAAGTGTCCATTTATCTCCCAGTACGTAGTCCATCTCAGCTATCCCGGTGGTTGCAAAGTAGCCTAGCCAACTAGCCTGTATCGGTGCGGGCTTCCAGGCGAAGATCGGCAGGCGGTTGTTGGCAGTGTGTCCAGAAAGATCTATGAGAACGTTGATACCGTCGGAGTGGATCAGGTTTGCAGCATCTTTATCGCCGAGTCGGGTTAACGGCTTCCAGGCGGAAAAGAATGGTTTGATGCGGGCAGTGAGTGCATCAGTCTTGATATCAGTCGGGTACGCGATCAGCTCGATTCGGGAAGGGTCGATATGTGCCAACAGGCTTTCCAGAAAATACCCGACGGGATGATTGCGCAGGTCGCCGGATACCAGTCCAACCTTGAGCCGTTCGGGGATAGCCGCGCATTTCCAAGCGGTAAACGGTCTTCCTGCCAGAGCGGATACCATCCGGCCGTAACGGCGAGCTTCCTCGAAGCGATATGAGGAGGAAAAGTGCGCCGAGTAATTCAGGGTAAACACCAGGCTGCTGTAGGCGCCGGTAAAATCTTTTTTGATTTCAAGTGCGCGGCGATAGCTTTCCAAAGCATCGTCAAGTTGACCGAACTCCCTCAAAGCATGGCCGAGGTTGCTGTGAGCATAGGCGTAATCAGGATTTAATTCCAATGCATGCCGATAACATTCCACTGCTTCTTCGAGTTGGCCAAGATGTTGCAGGGAAACACCTAAATTGTTGTGCGCTTCTGCGAAATTAGTATTGATCTTCACCGCTCTGCGGTAGTTGACCACCGCTTCTTCAAATTGTCCCCAATCCCGCAAGAGATTGCCCATATTGAAATAAGCAACAGCAAAATCAGGCTTGATTTCAAAAGCCCGGCGAAAAGATTCGGCAGCATGTTCGAATTGTCCGAGTTCTTTCAGTGCGCTCCCTAGGTTGTTATGCGCTTCAGCGTACTTTGGTTTAAGCGCCAGTGCCTGATGGTAGCTTGCCAGTGCTAGTTGATGTTTTCCAAGCTCACATAGGGCGTTGCCCAAATTGCAGTGAGCTTCGGCATTATCAGGCTGAAGCGCCAGTACCCTTCGATAACTTGCCGCAGATTCATCGAACTGTTTAAGATCCGTCAGGGCGAGCCCCAAATTGTAGTGTATTCCGGCCAAATCCGGCTTGAGTTTGAGTGCGCGGCGATAAGAAGCCACAGCATCGTCAAATTGTCCGAGATCCTTCAAGACATTGCCCAGGTTGCTGTGTGCCATGGCATCGATAGGGTTCAACTCTACCGACCTTCGCAAGGCAGGGAGGCTGTTTTTTCCCTGCAAGTGCATCGACACGCCCAATAATTTCCAAGCTGGAGCACAGCTCGGATACTGTTCAACCATCAATTGAGCCTGAGTTTCTACTTCTGCAAGACGTCCCGCATTGAATAGATTTCCAAGCCGCATTAATTCCGCATCTGGCGGTGCTGAAGGCCGCGATCGGGTAGGTTTGCCTCTAAGCTGACAACAGCTTTTGAATTTTTTCCCGCTACCACAGCTACATGGGTCGTTCCTGCCTAACTTCATCAAACGTTCCCTAGCCTAAGAATTCTGTGAAGCGCTTATCAATATGAAGGCCATTGTTACAGTCCAATGACCCCCAGCGTTTTCAGGAACTGGGCTGCATCCTGATAGCCGACTACTCTAAAATCACTCTGCTCCTTGCCTTGCGCATCAAAGAAGAGGATTCCCGGGGGGCCAAACAGGCCAAATCGAATGAGCAAGGCCTTGTCCTCTTCGCTGTTGGCTGTGACATCCGCCTGCAGCAATAGCGCAGTTTTGAGCCTGGATTGTACGCGGTTGTCGGAAAACGTATAACGCTCCATCTCTTTGCAAGAGATGCACCAGTCTGCATAGAAATCCAGCATCACCGTCTTGCCGCGTGCCTCCAGGATGCGCCGATCGAGATCTGCAACATCCTTGACGCGAGAAAATTGCAGCGAGGCAGGCGCTTGCGCACCGGCACGACCGATCGTGTCCAGCGGGCGCAGGATATCCTGCGCGCCTGACAGAGCGCCTATCAAATAGGCCACACCCAGCAACAGGGCGAACAGCCCGATACCCTTGAACAGTTTGTGCCAGCCGCTGGCATTGTGCGGCAGGCTATCCAATGCGTGCAGGTAAATCCCCGAAAAGATCAGGAGTGCCGCCCACAGCATCATCTGCACGCCGATAGGCAGCAGCGGCTGGATGATCCAGATCGCCAGCGCCAGCAGCATCACGCCGAAGAAGCGCTTTACCGCTTCCATCCATGCGCCAGCCTTGGGAAGCAAAACCCCCGCAGAAGTGCCGATCAGCAGCAGTGGAGCGCCCATGCCTATAGCCAGCGCGAACAGGGCGACACCGCCCAGCACAGCATCATGGGTTTGGCCGATATAGAGCAAAGCTCCGGCCAGCGGCGCAGCAACGCAAGGCCCCATGATGATGGCGGACAATGCACCCATCACGAACACGCCCGAAAGATGGCCGCCATGCAGTTTGTTGCTGGTGTCGGAGAGTTTGCTTTGCAGCGCGGAAGGCAATTGCAACTCATAAAAGCCGAACATCGACAACGACAGGAGCACGAACACAGCGGAGAAACTCCCCAGCACCCAGGGAGTTTGCAGAGCGTTGGAGATCAGGTTGCCGGAAAATCCCGCAGCCACACCGGCGGCGGCGTAGGTGATTGCCATCCCCAGCACATACGCCAGCGACAGCATGAAAGCATGCATCCTGGTTATCTTGTGGCCGCGTCCTACGATGATGCCGGAGAGGATAGGGATCATCGGGAATACGCAGGGTGTGAGGGCCAGCAGCAGGCCGGCACCAAAGTAGAACGAAACGATCAGCCAGAAGCCGCCGCTCTTGAAGAGTTGCGCGATTTGCGAACCTTCCGATTGAACGGCTTGAGATTCCGCCGGCTGGGCAGCAGTCATTACAGGGGGTGGGAGCGCGCCGGTCTTTGCGTCCGGCAGGCTGATGAGTAATGCCGGGGTAATGGGAGGATAGCACAGACCCTGTTCGCTGCAGCCTTGATAGCTGGCATTCAGAGTGAAACTTCCGGCACCAGCGTCGGGGTCACGTGCCAATTTGATCACGGCTTGGAATGACTCGTGGAAGACCTCGGTGGGACCGAAATTCGGGTCCTGCTTCATCTCTCCCCTGGGCAGATTCAGACCGGCGATCTTAATTGTTTTGTCTTTTATTTCGAAGCTGATCTTGTCGCGATATAGATAGTATCCAGGGGTGATACTGAAATTCGCCTGCAGGGTATGCGCATCCCGAACGATCACATTCAGGGAATAAGCCTGCTCGGGGGGCAGAAAGACCGGTTGCTTCGTGCTTCCCAGACCGGGCAGACGATCAAGGAAGCCATCCGCACTCGTGGCGGGAGCGAAGAAACAGAGCAACAGCAGCAAAACAATACGCATGTTCAATCCTTGGTGATAGTCGTTTCGCTATCTATCCAGCTCAGATAAGCGGGCAAACCTGCTGTCAACGGGACAGCGATGATTTCAGGAAGTTCATAAGGGTGAGCCATGCTGATCAATTTTTCAAGGTGCGGATAAGCAGCCCGTGTGGTTTTAATCAATAGCGTCACCTCGGTGGCGGATTCGATTTTACCCTGCCAACGGTATGTAGAGTTGCACGGCGCCAGCTGATTCACGCAAGCCGCAGCGCGCGCTTCAATGATTTGCTGCGCCAGCCGCGCGGCGGAAGGCGCATCTGGCAAATTTGTTACCACCAACAGGATCTCATGCATTCTGAATACTCAATTCGTAACCGCGAAATACACGGAACAACGGCGAGCCTTCATTTCGCTGTTGGAGCATTCGCGTATTCCGAGCTAATAGCGTCAGCATATTTATGGTTTGGCAAAGCGCAATCCAAGTTGCAGCAATTCGTCCCAGACATCGCCCTGACGCAAGCCCTTGATGATCTTGTCCAGTCGGGCGGCTTGCAGCATCGCGCGTTCGATGTGCGGGTATTTCATACGATTTGCCGCGTTTTCTATCAAACCCTGTTTGTCCTTCCGCACTCGAATATCGCGCAGGGCGTTGCCGAGATTGCCGCCGCGCTGCACGGCTTGCAACACTTTTCCCAGGATGCGGATATCTTCACTGACTGCCCATAATACCAGTGTCGTGGCTGTGCCTTCGGCGCGCAGCCCGTCCAGGATATGGGCAAAGCGCTCTGAGTTGCCGCTCAGCATGGCTTCTGAAAGTTTAAAGATATCGTAACGCGCTACATCCATCACTGCGTCCTTCACCTGTTCGAAAGCCAGTTGTCCTTCGGGGTACAATAATGCGAGTTTCTGGATCTCCTGGAATGCGGCGAGCAGATTGCCCTCGCAGCGATCGGCGAGAAAATCCAGCGTGATGTCGTCTGCAGTTTGACCCTGCCGTTTGAGTCGAGAGGCGATCCAGCGTGGAAGCGCGCTCCGCGGAATGTCATCGGTCGAGACAACCACGCCTTGCTGTTGCAGTGCACTGAACCACTGGCTCTTCTGGGCGGACCAGTCCAGCTTGGGTAGGGAGATCAGCGTCAGAACATCCGGACTCAGGCTGGCGCAATAATCCTGCAACGCCTGTCCACCCTCCACGCCGGGTTTCCCGGACGGGATGCGCAAATCTATGATCTTGCGCGTGGCAAACAACGACAAACTCTGCGCGCTGTTGCGTAACTCGTCCCACTTGAAATGCTGCTCTGCTGTGAACGTCTCGCGCTCTGTAAATCCTGCCGCACGTGCCGCTGTGCGGATGTTGTCAGCTGCCTCGATGGCAAGCAACGGTGCGTCGCCAAACACCACATAAAGCGGCTTCAGACCGGACGCGAGATGACGCGGAAGAGTTTCGCTGCTGATGGTCATTTTAATTGGTTGGCAGTTTGGCTCGGCTCAGGCGACGTATGATTTGCTGCACCATATCGGAACGCATGCTTTGGTACAACAGGGTTTCCTCGGCTTCTTTGGCTTGCACTTTGGTGTCATCGTAGGAGTAATCTCTGCGTAATGCGATCTCCTCGGCTGGAATCCAGTCCTTTTCATGGTCGTGGGCATGCAGTGAAACCCGGAAGAACAATCGGAATTCGTTCACGCGCCCATCGGCACCCAGCGTCAAAACCTGCTTTTCGGGGGTTTCGGAAACGATATCGAGCACCAGTTCGGCCTCATCTGCCGCATTCACAATTTTCACTTGCCCGGACTCAAGGTTGCGACGCAATTCACTGATAAAAGGTGTGTGGGGATTGGCCGTCTGCAGATAGATCGCTTCGAATGGTATGGATACCGGACCACGCAAATGGAAACCGCATGCGCTCATCATCAGCGTGGCCATCAGCAGGGCGAACAATTGCCGGGATATTCGCATAAACATTTTCCTAAGCAACGATGTTGATCAAACGACCCGGAACGACAATGATCTTTTTCGGGGGGGCGCCCGCCAGATGTTTCTGCACCGCCTCGTGCGACAACACAAGTTGTTCCAGTGTTGCCTTGCCGGCATCCTTCGCTACGCGCAAATTGCCGCGCAGCTTGCCGTTGACCTGGATCACCAGTTCGATCTCGTCCTGTTCCAGCGCGGCTTCGTCCACTTGCGGCCAAGGGGCGGTCAGGATATCGTCGCCGTAGCCAAGCTCTTTCCACAAGGTTTGCGCGATGTGCGGCGTGATGGGCGCGAGAAGTCGCAATAAGATCGAGAGTCCTTCTTTAACAACCTCATCTTCTACTCCGGCCAGCAGTTCCAGTGAATTTAATATTTTCATCGCTGCCGAGGCCACGGTGTTGAATTGGTGCTTGACCATGTCGTAGTTTGCCTGCTTGAGCACGGAATGGATTTCGAAACGCGTGGCTTTCCGCGAGCCAGTTGTTATTGCTGGGCTTCCACCATTTCTCAATTTCACTGAGTATTTCCACAGCCTGCGCAAAAATCGCGAAGCACCTTCGACGCCGGAGTCACTCCATTCCAGTTGCTGATCTGGCGGTGCGGCGAACATGATAAACAAACGCGCGGTGTCGGCGCCGTAGCGGTCGATGATGGCCTGAGGGTCCACCCCGTTGTTCTTCGACTTCGACATTTTTTCGGTTCCGCCGATGATGACCGGAAGTCCGTCAGCCAGCAGCTTCGCGCCGATGGGACGTCCTTTGGCATCGGTCTCCACCTCCACCTCGGCGGGGTTGATCCACAGCTTTTTGCCGCTGCCGCCTTCGCGGTAGAACGTCGGTGCGACCACCATGCCTTGCGTGAGCAGGTTTTTGAATGGCTCGTCCAAGGGGTTAAATGCGCGTAACGCGGCGGCAGTTCCCTCTCCCACCGGGGGAGGGTTAGGGTGGGGGAACCCTCGTGGCTCACCACCAAACACCCCTTCGTCGCGCATCAACTTATGGAAGAAGCGCGCATACAGCAGATGCAGGATCGCGTGCTCGATGCCGCCGATATATTGATCCACAGGCAACCATTTCTGTGCAGCAGTTTTATCCACCATGCCGGTGGTGCATTGCGGGCTGGCATAGCGCGCGTAGTACCAGGACGACTCGACGAAAGTATCCATCGTGTCGGTCTCGCGCCGTGCTTTACTGCCGCACTTGGGGCAGACACATTCGTAGAATTCCGGCATTTTCGCCAAGGGCGATCCCGCGCCGTCAGGCACCAAGTTCTCCGGTAGCACCACCGGCAATTGATCGTCCGGCACCGGCACATCGCCGCAGCTCTGGCAGTGGATGATAGGGATCGGACAGCCCCAATAACGCTGGCGCGATATACCCCAGTCGCGCAGACGGAACTGCACCTGCTTGTCGCCCAGCCCCTTGGCTTGCAGGTCGGCCGCGATGGCATCCACGGCTTGATCGTAAGCCAGGCCATCGTAATTGCCCGAGTTTACGCATACGCCTTGTTCCTTGTTGGCATACCATTCCTGCCAGGCTTCAGTGGAGAAGGGTGAAGAGGGAAGGGGGAAGGGGGAAACCTCCGCGCCGTCGTTACCCTTCTCCCTTCTCCCTTTTCTCTTCTCCGCAATGACTTGCTTGATCGGCAGCTTGTACTTTTTTGCAAAGCCGAAGTCGCGTTCATCATGAGCCGGCACCGCCATCACCGCGCCTTCGCCATAGCCCATCAGCACGTAATTGCCGACCCATACTGGTACTTGTTCGCCGGTGAGCGGGTGGGTGACGTTAAGCCCGGTTTCCATGCCCTTCTTTTCCATCGTGGCGATGTCAGCTTCGGCGACACCTCCCTGCTTGCATTCCTCGATAAACGCAGCCAACTCGTGACTGCCTTGCGCGGCACGGGTAGCCAACGGATGCTCGGCGGCCACCGCGACGAAGGTGACACCCATGATGGTGTCGGCGCGAGTGGTGTAGACCCACAGTTTTTCATCCTTGCCATCGAGCGTGTAAGGAAACGCGAAGCGCACACCATAGCTTTTGCCGATCCAGTTGCGCTGCATGGTCTTCACCTGCTCCGGCCAGCCTGGCAGAGTATCGAGGCCAGCAAGCAGTTCTTCGGCATATTGCGTGATTCGGAAGAAATACATCGGGATGTCGCGCTTTTCCACCAGCGCGCCGGAGCGCCAACCGCGCCCGTCGATGACCTGCTCGTTGGCCAGAACAGTGTGATCCACCGGATCCCAGTTCACCGAGGCAAGTTTCTTGTATATGACGCCCTTCTTGAATAGTCTGGTGAACAGCCACTGCTCCCAGCGGTAATAGTCCGGCTTGCAGGTGGCAATCTCGCGAGACCAGTCCACACCCAGCCCGAGCGACTTCAACTGTTGCTTCATGTAGTCGATGTTGGAATAAGTCCATGCGGCGGGCGGCACATTGTTTGCCAATGCGGCGTTTTCGGCGGGCAGTCCGAATGCGTCCCAGCCCATCGGCTGCATCACGTTGTAGCCTTGCATGCGGTGGTAGCGGGATAGCACGTCGCCGATCGTGTAGTTGCGTACATGGCCCATGTGCAACTTCCCGGAAGGGTATGGGAACATCGACAAGCAGTAGTATTTCGGCTTGCTGCTGACCTCATCGGCTCGAAATACCTGTTTCTGCTCCCAATCTTTCTGGGCTTGCTTGTCTATGGTTCGGTGATCGTAGTCGGGTTGCATGGTAGATGCATGATTGTTGAATATTCTGGTGCGGCATTATAGCTAGGAAATACTGATTAAGTCCCCCATGGCCGCGCACCCGGCTTTGCGGGATGGTATGCAAGGCGTGCGACGCAGCGAATGGTTGATACCCTTCGTGAGCAGCCCTGACACGGTGCGGCGTAGCCGTCTGGTACGGGAAGGGCTGCTTGCGGCTGCTCCCGCAATCGGCTGCTGCGCCGTAACGTGTCGCAGCCGCAGCACAACACAGCAGGCCGCCCGCAAAGCAAGTGCCCATATGGGTTGCAACAAAATCGCGCGCTCGCGATGTCGCGCTTCTCGGCATCGTAGTCCGGGCTACGACCTTCGTCACGCGCCTTGCGATCATCGCGATTTTGTTAGCAACGCGGCCCATGGAGGATTTAATCAGGGTCTCCCTTCCCTCCTGCTACGCTTAAAAGCCATTCTGTTATAGAATCCCCACTCATAAATTTTACAATCTGCCCAGGAGCTTCATACCATGTCCCGCAAGCATCCCGTCATCGCTGTCACCGGTTCTTCCGGCGCAGGCACCACTACGGTTAAACGCGCTTTTGAAAACCTGTTTCGCCGTGAAAAAAGAAAGAGCAACAGCAATCCACCTCCTGTAATCGAGCGACGAAGTTTGGACCGAACCGGCGAAACCGGAATACGCGCGGCGATCATAGAAGGCGACAGTCTGCACAGCCTGGATCGTATGGCGTTTCGCGCCGCTGCCGCCGAAGCTGCCAAAGCCGGCAACAATACCTTCAGCCACTTCGGTCCGGAAGCGAACCACTTCGACAAGATCGAGGATATGTTCAAAACCTATGGTGAAACCGGTATGTGCAAACGCCGTTACTACGTGCATAGCGAAGAAGAAGCCGTTCAGCATAACAAGCACTTTGGCCTGACTGACCTGAAGCCGGGTGTTTTCACGCCATGGGAAAATATCGAAGAACATTCCGACCTATTGTTCTATGAAGGCCTGCATGGTTTGGCATCCGATGGCAAATACGATGCGGCCAAATATGTAGATCTGGGCATCGGCGTTGTGCCTGTGGTCAACCTGGAGTGGATCCAGAAGATCCACCGCGATGGTGCGGAACGCGGTTATTCGGCGGAAGCAACCGTGGACACCATCATGCGTCGCATGCCGGACTACATAAAGTACATCACACCGCAGTTTTCGCGCACCCATATCAACTTTCAGCGCGTGGCTACGGTGGACACCTCCAACCCGTTCATCGCGCGCGACATCCCAACCCCGGATGAAAGCTTTGTGGTGATACGCTTCCGTGATCCCAAGGGCGTTAATTTTCCCTATATGCTCACGATGATCCCAAACTCTTTCATGTCCCGTGCCAATACGCTGGTCGTGCCCGGCGGAAAGATGAGCCATGCGCTGGAAATCATACTTGCGCCTATCGTGCATGACATGATCGAAAACAAGAAGAAGTAGGATTTTTTCAGAAAGGCAGACGGGGAAGCAGACGGCAAGTTTGCTTCCCCGTTCTTTATGGACATACTCAACGGTCTTAATCCCGAACAGCGGCTGGCTGTTACGCTGCCGCATCAATCTGCGCTGATCCTAGCAGGCGCGGGCAGCGGCAAGACACGCGTGCTGACCACGCGCATCGCCTGGTTGATCAGCACCGGCGCGGCGAGTCCGCACGGCATCCTTGCGGTGACATTCACCAACAAGGCGGCCAAGGAGATGGTGACGCGTCTCTCGGCGATGTTGCCGATCAACACGCGCGGCATGTGGATCGGCACTTTCCACGGTCTGTGCAACCGCATGTTGCGCGCACATCACCGCGAGGCGAACCTGCCCCAGACCTTTCAGATTCTCGACAGCGGCGACCAGTTGTCGGCGATAAAGCGTCTGATGAAAACGATGAATGTGGACGACGAGAAATATCCGCCGCGCGAAATGCAGAATTTCATCAGCGGCAGCAAGGAGCAGGGGCTGCGGGCAAATGAGGTAGAGGCCTACGACCCTTATACACGGCGCAAGGTGGAGGTTTTCGCAGAATATGACGCGCAGTGCCAGCGTGAGGGCGTGGTGGATTTTTCCGAATTGTTGCTGCGCTGTTACGATCTGTTGTCGCGCAATGCCGGGCTTCGAGAACATTATCAGGAACGCTTCAAGCACATCCTGGTGGACGAGTTCCAGGACACCAGCCCGCTGCAATACCGCTGGCTGAAGCTGCTGGCGGGCATCCCCTCTCCTCAATCCTCTGACGGAACAACTAGCCAATCCACTAAGCCCGCAAGCGGGCAAGTGGCTGGTTATCCCGCGAGCGGGGAGAGCGCAGCGAGGGGGGCGAAGCCAGGCGAACGAGAAAGGCAATCTTCAACCTCGGCACTGTTCGCGGTGGGCGACGACGACCAGTCCATCTATGCGTTCCGCGGCGCACACGTCGGCAACATGCAGGAACTGCTGCGCGACTTTCACGTCGGGGACATCATCAAGCTGGAGCAGAACTACCGCTCGCACGGAAACATCCTCGACGCGGCCAACGCACTGATCCAGCACAACCGAAACAGGCTCGGCAAGAGCCTGTGGACTTCGGAAAGCGGCGGCGAGCTGTTGCGCGTGTATGAGGCGGGGAACGATGTGGACGAGGCGGCGTTCATCGTCGAAGAAATTCAGCAGCTCAGGCGCGAGGGCGTGAATCTCAGGGAGATCGCACTGCTGTATCGCTCCAACGCGCAATCGCGGGTGCTGGAACACGCGCTGGTCTCCGCTGGTTTGCCCTATCGAGTCTATGGCGGGCTGCGCTTCTTTGAACGGCAGGAGATCAAGCACGCGCTGGCCTATCTGCGCCTGATGCAGAACACCGACGATGATAATGCCTTGCTGCGGATCATCAACTTCCCGACGCGCGGTATCGGCGCGCGCAGTATCGAACAATTGCAGGAAGCGGCGAAACAAAGCAATTCGTCACTATGGGATGCGGCCATTCAGAGGACAGAGGACAGAGGACAGAGGACAGGAAAAACAGGGAAGGGCATTGAAGGATTTGTCAATCTGATCGAACAGTTGCGCAACGAGACACGCGAACTGCCACTCCCCGAAATCGTCGATCATGTGCTGAATCATTGCGGCATGGTTCAACACTACCAGAATGAAACTGGCGCCAAACAACGGGAGGCCCAGGAGCGGCTGGAGAATTTGAACGAACTCATCAATGCCGCCACGCTGTTCGTGCACGAGAATGAAGACGACAGCCTGACCGCATTCCTCGCCCATGCCTCGCTGGAAGCGGGCGAGCATCAGGCGGGCGACAGCGAGGATGCGCTGCACCTGATGACCGTGCATGCCGCGAAGGGGCTGGAGTTCCACACCGTGTTCATCACCGGGCTGGAAGAGAGGCTGTTCCCGCACCAGAACAGTATCGACAACGGCGACCTCGACGAGGAGCGCCGCCTGATGTACGTGGCGATCACGCGCGCGCGGCGCCGCTTGTATCTCACCTTTGCGCAGAGCCGCATGCTGCACGGGCAGACACACTACGGCGTGGCATCGAGCTTCCTGCGCGAACTGCCCGAGGATCTGCTGCACTGGATCACGCCGAGGTTCACTGCGCGCAAGACGTTCGAAACCAGCCGCCGCGAGACGGACAGCTACGTCACGGCATTCGGCGGCGCTCCGGCCGCCCCTGCGCCGCCATCGCCCGGCGCGGTGTGGCGCGTCGGCCAGCGTGTGTTCCACCAGAAGTTCGGCGAGGGTGTGGTGACGGGTACTGAAGGCGGTGGTAACGAGGGGCGCGTGCAGGTCAACTTTAAGCGCGCCGGCAGCAAGTGGCTGGCGCTTGAGTATGCAAAGCTCACGGCGGTGTAGCGGCTCGAATGACGATTTCAGATGTGCTCTTTCGGATCACCAGTCTCAGGTATTTATCCCATCCATTGTCAAGAATGCGCTTGGTCTTCGCGCGGGAACTCCTTCGACACAGCAAAGATGTCGCGGTAAGCAATATATAGCGAAGCCATGCCGATGGGTATCAACAGCAACATGGAAAGGACAATGGGTAAGGCGCTCATCAGGAAAGCCAGTACCTGGATTATTAAGGCATACACCGTATAGGAAAAAATGTTGCGGAATGTGCCTATAGTGCTGGCTTTAATAGCCGCAAAGGCATTCGAGCCTTCGAACATGACCAGCATGGGGGCAAATTGCAGGCAAATAGAGAGCAACAACAACAACGATATACCTATCAGCAAAGCGCGCCTGACTACGGGGTCGGCAGTCATCAAGGTATTCATGATGACCTCAGGGTCGCTGGTGTTTTGAACCGTATCAAGAACGGCGGCGAGTGCTTCGCCTCCCAAAGTAGTCATCAAGGCAGAAACCGTTATCGTGCCAACCAGCAATATTCCTCCCAATGTGATTAGCTGAGGGGCGAGTTTGCCAAATCCCGCAAGCAAGTGCGCAAGTTCCATTTCTTCGTGCTTCTCCAAGGCTTGCAAGGCGCGCATATATCCGGCTATCAGCACTGGCGCCAGCAGCATTCCCAGAAACATCCCGATAATCGGGATTCGCAATATCAGAAAAGTCCCCGTTGCCGTGATACCTGCAAGCACGAAAGACAGGATTGGATTGCGCAGGATCAGTTTGAATCCGTCCTTGATCCATAGCCAACCATGTGCAGCAGGAACTTTTTTGATTTCCATGTTTGTCTCCCTATAGCCAAACAGCTTGTGCCGCCGTGATGTGATTCTGCAAGATGCGCTCAAAATGGCGCGGGTCGTGCGCATTGATCAACTCACCATCACGCGGCAGGTGCATGTCATGCAGGCGCGACAGCCAGAAGCGCAGCGCGGCAAGACGCAGCATCAGCGGCCACGCGTCCCGTTCGATATCCAGTAGCGGACGCACCGCATGATAAGCGCGCAGCAAGGATTGTGCACGCAGCATATCCAACTTGCCGTTGTTATCCATGCACCAGTCGTTGACCGTGATAGCAACGTCATACAGCAGAGCATCCGTGCAGGCGAAATAAAAATCGATCAAGCCGCCGATGCGGTCTTTCTCCAGCAATACATTGTCGCGAAACAAGTCGGCATGGATCACGCCTTGCGGCAACGGAACCTCGATCTGCCGGCTGTGCAGCGCGACTTCACGATCCAGCAACGCAGACTGAGCCGCATCCAGAAAAGGCCGCACCTGCGGGGCCGTTGCTGAGCGCCATGCTGTGCCGCGCGGGTTCGGCATGATCTGCGAGAAACTCTGGCCGGCGATGTGCATCTGCCCCAGCATCGCGCCTATCGCCGTGCACTGTGCCAGATTGGGCGCGGTGGTGGATTTGCCGCTCAGGCGGCTGACGATGCAGGCAGGCTTGCGTTTAAGCGTGCCGAGAAACTGATTGTGGCGATTCGCCATCGGATTGGGGCAGGGAATGCCGTGGCGAGCCAGATGTGCCATCAGATTCAGATAGAACGGCAACTCATCTGCTCCGAGCTTCTCGAACAGCGTGAGCACGAAGCGGCCGTTGCTGGTCGTTACAAAATAGTTGGTGTTCTCGATGCCGGAGAGGATGCCCTGCAACTCCAGCAACTGACCCAGAGAATAGTCAGACAGCAATTCAGTGAGTTCCGCCTCGGAAATCTTGGTGAAAACCGCCATGTTCAGGAACCCATATTCAGGGACCTAGAATCGCTTTATGACCCAACGCGGAGGTCTGAAGCCGGAATCAAGACTTTCCTGGCGGACAAATTTGCCATCGCCCCGGTCGTCGATCAGGTAATAAGGAGGACCCACTTTAGGCGTCACCTTGATCATGTAAAGTCTGCCGGCTACACGATACTCCTCGACCATTGCTTCACGCGGTTTGGATATCGTCACCTGTGGTTCATCTTCAGGCTGCCCGCTATCCGGACCGGTATCAAATAATGGCGGTGGAGGCAATGGCTCGAGCTTGCCGGGAACCGGTTCGGCAGCAAAGGCTGCCATTGAAAAAACGACCAGCAGCATAATGGACAGGAAGCGCATGGCAGTGACCGTTGCGTAATGGAATGCGTGCATTTTATCCGATGCAAGAGAACTATGCGCGAATTGGTGCAGGATGCGATTCAGCCGGTACTCCAGCCTCGCGGTCGTTTCATGCCGGCGATCCTGCAAGCTTGCTTCACATAACCGTAGGG
>JBARHM010000290.1:0-12473 GCA_049799235.1 Gallionella sp. | reverse complement strand
GCTGAAATCAACAGGATAGACCGCCATCCAGGTGCCATCGTACGGGTGGGTGTAGCCCCCGCCACACGCTGCCAGAAATAACAGAGAGGTGAATAAAGCAAGCAATATTATCTGGAATCGCATTTTTCTTGCACTCCCCATTTTTTGGAAACGTTACACATAGCTGTTCAAAGCAAGCAACCTATCCCTATATCTGCTGTGAGTATATTGGAAATCCGCAATCCTGCAAACAAATCGTTTTTCGCCCATGCTTATTGGCAGTTACACTAAATATTATAGTGGAGGATTATAACCCGACGCATTCCAAAATTTGATCTTTAGGTTCTTGGTAATCGACTGTCGCGCATGATAAATACCATGCTCAGGGTGCCGGATTCGTATACGTTTTATGCACCGCCTCGATCCTCTCCAGTACCTGATCCGATAACGATATTTCCGCGCTGTCCAGATTCTCCCCCAGTTGCTGCAAACTGGTCGCACCGAGAATCACGCTGCCGGTGAACCAGCGGGTGCGCACGAAGGCAAGCGCCATCTGCGCCGGACTCAAACCAGCCTCGCGCGCGATGCGCATGTATTCCTTTGTTGCGGCAGGCACGTTGGGTTTTGCATAGCGCTGGCCGAAGCTTGGAAACAACTTGATGCGGCCTTTTGCATGCGGGTCGGCGATGTATTTTCCGGAAAGATGGCCGAACGCCAGCGGGCTGTACGCCAGCAAACCGACCTTGGTGTGATGGCAGACTTCCGCGAGTCCCGTCTCAAAACTTCGGTTCATCAGGTGATAGGCGTTTTGCACCGATACGACCCTGGGCAACCCGAGTTTCTCCGAACACCTAACGAATTCACCCACGCCCCACGGCGTTTCGTTGGACAGGCCAATATGGCGCACCTTGCCGGCCTTGACCAAATCCGCGAGCGCTTCGAGTTGTTCGGCGATCGGCGCGGTGTCGTGCTCCTGTGCAATGTCATAACTGGTAGCACCGAACATCGGCACATAACGGTCAGGCCAATGGATCTGGTAGAGATCTACATAGTCTGTCTGCAACCGTTTCAGGCTGCCGTCTATCGCAGCGTTGAGATGTTCGCGATTGACGCGCGGGCCTTTGCGTATCCATGCGAAACCCCTCGACGGTCCGGCGATCTTGGTGGCGATTATCAGTGAGTCGCGCCGCTGATGCTTCAGCCAGGAGCCGATATAGCTCTCGGTGCGACCCTGGGTTTCGGCGCGCGGCGGCACCGGATACATCTCGGCGCTATCGATGAAGTTCACCCCGCGCGATACCGCCAGATCGAGTTGCGCGTGTGCATCCCTCTCGCTGTTCTGCTCGCCGAAAGTCATCGTGCCTAGGCCTAATGCCGACACCTGCAAATCGCTTTCGCCCAGTCTCCTGAGTTCCATGTTCACTCCCGTCTGGTTTCTTGCCGCTATTTTAGTCCAGATGCGGCCTGTAGTTCTTTGCACCTTATAGTGCTAGCATTTACCAAATGAAGATGCCGGTTCTGTTCGTCTCGCATGGCGCTCCCACATTGTCGCTCGAACCTGGCGATACCGGAGCGGCGTGGCGCAAGCTTGGCAAACAATTGCCCAAACCAGCCGCGATCCTGGTGGTCTCCGCGCATTGGGAAACACGCACCCCGACCATCAGCCGTGCCGTCCACCCGGAAACCATACACGATTTCAGCGGCTTTCCTGCGGAGCTGTACAAGATGCAATACCCCGCGCCCGGTGCGCCGGAGATGGCGCAAGCGGCTGCACACGCGCTCCAACAGGCGGGAAAACCTGTACAACTCGATGACGCGCATGGACTCGATCATGGCGCTTGGGTGCCGCTGAAACTGATGTACCCCAAAGCCGACATCCCGGTCGCGCAACTCTCGTTGCAACCGGATAAGAATCCGGCATGGCACATCGAGGTAGGCCGCGCGCTGCGCCCGTTGCGCGAACAAGGCGTGCTGATCGTCGGCAGCGGTTCGATCACGCACAATCTGGGTGAGGTGTTCAGGCACCGGCCCGGCACTCCCGTACCGGCATGGGTGACGGAATTCCGTGAATGGATGGCGCAGCAGGTCAGCGCGGGCGATCTGGCAGCGCTCGGCGCCTATCGCAGCCGTGCGCCTCACGCCGTGCGTAACCATCCCACCGATGAGCACTTGCTGCCGCTGTTCGTGGCACTCGGTGCGGCGGACAAGATCGACAGCGCGCAGCATCTGAATCAGGTGATGACCTACGGCCTGTTGGCGATGGATATGTGGCTGTTCGACGCCAACCCTTGAATCGACATTCCCTCGTACCACTGCCTCGTCATTCCGGCGCAGGCCGGAATGATGGTACTTTCAGAGTGTTGCTGCAACTTTCTTGTAGCGGGCGCAGGGTGCGTTTTACGCACCATGGTCCGCATGGCGCACCCCACAAAATGGTGGAACTGTTAAAGTTTTGCTGCGATTTTCTTTAGCGCATCCTCCGATAAATCCTCCAGCTTTATGCGCTGTGCCTTGTCGAGATTTGCGTAGTGCTTCGATGTCGCCCGGTAATAGCTCGGGTCGTAGTGCAAGGCGAGCAGTTCAGCAACCATGGCTGCAAAATCTCCGGCACGGATCAGTGCGCTCCATTGCTCCAGTTGCTTGGCGCCGTGAAAACGGTACAGCGGTTGAAGGTGTTCGATAAAGGTCTCGGGATTTTCAATATAGTGGCGGTAATCCTCCAGCAGTCCGGCAACGCGCGTTTCTAAAGATGTTTCCAGCAGCAGGCATGCGCTGGCATGCATCGCGGTGTTAAGGGCTGGGGGCAACGTGAGCCGGCCGATCTTGCTGCTTTCTGCTTCCACATATACCGGCCGGGACGGATCGAGTTTTTGCAGGGCTTGCAGCAGCATGCTATCGAACCATTTTTGCGGGGGCTGGGATTGTTCGGGGTGTTTGCCCAGCACCGAGCCGCGATGCCGTGCCAGCCTTTCCAGATCGAGCACTTGGTGTCCGGTGTCTGACAAGGCCGCGAGCAGGCGGCTTTTGCCGGAGCCGGTCGGACCGCACACCACACGAAAAGTGAATTGTTTTGGCAATGACTCAAGTTTTTCAAGCACATCGCGACGATAGGTCTTGTAGCCGCCTTCCAGCTTGTGCGTAGTCCAGCCTATCTGGGCGAGGATGATGCTCATCGCGCCGCTGCGCTGTCCGCCGCGCCAGCAATAGACCAGCGGGCGCCACGACTTGGGATAGTCGTGAAAGCTGGTCTCCAGATGGCGGGCGATATTTTTTGCGACCAGCGCCGCGCCGGCCTTGCGCGCCTCGAATGGCGACACCTGCGTGTATAGAGTACCGACCTTGATGCGTTCCTCGTCGGACAGCACCGGGCAATTGATCGCCCCGGGAATGTGATCTTCGACGAATTCGGCCGGAGTGCGCACATCAATAATTTCGTCAAATTCACCTAGCTGTGTTAAGTTCGCGGTTTTGAAAAGCATTGAAAACCTCTGCAATAAGTGTCTGCGGCGGCGCATTGCTGTGTTGCGCGGTACTCGCTCCTTTGTCTATCTATTTGATATGCCTCGGTCGCTGCGTTCCGTGCGCCTTGCACTGCATCCGCCTCGATGACTTCTGCAAAGGTTTTTCAAAGTTGAGGAGTAGTTCGTGTCTGAAATCCAAGTATTGCCAAAAATCAAGCTGACCCAATTGTCGCACGGAGGCGGCTGCGGCTGCAAAATCGCGCCCGCCCTGCTGCAGGAGATTTTAGGCAAAGCAAAAGATAAACTGCCGTTCGCCAATCTGCTGGTTGGCACCGAGACCAGCGACGACGCTGCGGTGTATCGCCTGAACGACCAGCAGGCGATCATCGCGACCACGGATTTTTTCATGCCCATGGTGGACGACCCATTCGATTTTGGCCGCATCGCTGCGACCAATGCGCTCTCAGATGTTTACGCGATGGGTGGCACGCCTATCATGGCGCTGGCGATCGTCGGCATGCCGATCAGCAAGCTGCCGGTCGAGACGATACGCGCGATCCTGCAAGGCGGTGAGTCAGTATGCGAAGCTGCCGGCATACCGCTGGCGGGAGGCCATTCGATGGACTCCACCGAGCCGATCTACGGGTTGGTGGCGATCGGCATCGTGCATCCCGATAGACTCAAGAAGAACAGCGGTGCCCAAGCGGGCGACGTACTGGTACTCGGCAAGGGCTTGGGTGTCGGTATTTTGGCGCAGGCGTTGAAGAAGGGTGTGCTGTCTGCACAGGGGTATCAGCAAATGATCGCCACCACCACCCAACTCAATGCTGTGGGCGCTGAACTGGCCGGCCTTAAAGCCGTGCATGCGTTGACCGATGTGACCGGATTCGGCCTGCTCGGCCATCTGCTGGAAATGTGCCGCGGCTCCGGCTTGGGTGCCGAGCTTAAGTTTGACCAGGTCCCGATCTTGTCCGAGGCACTACCCCTGGTGCAGCAAGGCTACGGCCCCGGCGCGATAGATCGCAATCTGGCCAGCTACGGCCATGAAGTAGATTTCGCAGTCCATCTGGAAAACTGGCAGCGTCGTGTGCTGGCCGATGCGCAAACCAGCGGTGGTCTATTGGCGGCAGTTGCGCCGGAAGCTGTGGGCGAAGTGCTGTCTGCTTTCAGGAATGCCGGTTTTGCGCAGGTTGCGGTGATCGGCATGATGAAAAACGGTGCCCCGCGCGTGACGGTGAGTAATAGTCAGGGCGCTGCAATTTACGGTTAACGGTCATTGACACTGCCATTCGCAGGTGCACGCCAAGCCGCTACACTGTCTTCCAGGTTTACAATAAGCTGCCATCAATTTCCTATATAGTTACAGCATGTACTCATGATCGATGAGTTTTTCACGAACAGCAAATGAAGATTCTCCTGGTTGAAGACGCCCGTGCCGTTGCCGCCTTGATGATGGCTCGTTTGACGTCATTTGGTCACGAAGTAAGTCTCGCCGAGAACGGTAAGGTGGCATTCGACAAATTCCGTGAGTCGCCACCCGATCTGGTATTGATGGATATTGAGATGCCGCTGATGAACGGATTCGAGGCCACAAACCTGATTCGAAGCTTTGAGGCGATGCAGAAATGGGCATGGACGCCAATTGTTTTTCTGACGGCATCCGATTCCCCGGCAAACCTGGTAATGGCGATTGAAGCCGGGGCTGATGATTATTTGATCAAAGGCGTGTCAGAAGACGTTCTTCGCGCAAAGATGAAGGCTATGGCCCGTATTGCCTCGATGCGACAGTTGCTGTCGATCGCCAATCTCAAACTTGAACAACAGGCTAGTCGCGATGGTCTGACGGGCTTGCTTAACCGTCGCTGGATGGATCTTAATGTCGATCATGCGTGGGCAGAGTCTGTACGCAAGAGCGCCCCGTTCGCCATCTTGATGCTGGATGTAGACAACTTTAAAAAGTATAACGATCATTACGGGCACCAGGTTGGTGATGACTGCCTGCGTGCCATTGCCAATGCCGTTGAAGCGGAAGTCGCTCGAGCCAACTCCGAAGGTTTGACGAATGATGCTTTTGTGGCGCGCTACGGCGGGGAGGAATTCGCTGTCGTGATTCCCTCAGCCTCGATTTCTGCCTACGAAGGATGCGCCACGCGCATCCTCGAATCCGTGCGCAAGCTGGGTATGCTGCATGAGCAGAACGGAGAGTGGGATAAAGTAACCGTGTCCATCGGTGGATCCCGACGTGAAGCATCTTCGGGCATTGTGGCCTTGATGTTCCGCGAAGCGGACGCGGCCCTCTATCGTGCAAAGGAAAGCGGCCGCAATCGCATTGAGTTTGCGGACTGATATGGATGGTCGATAGGGCAAGACTCATTCGGTCTGGCGGTTTCGATAGATAGTTGTGCCAGACGGCAAGTTGAGGGCGGAGCCGCACTGATCAGTCAGCCGTGTCGAATGCTTGCGAGCAGTCTTGCAGCGCCGGATTTCGAGTACCCAATAATTCACGATCATTGAACCGAGCATTTCATCGCACTACCGCGAGTTCATCCCACTCCGTGGTATAGCGTTGCGACATAGTCCCGCGCCGCATCGCCCAGCTTTTCCTGACCCCTTCGCCGAGCAGTTGCACCGTTCCGCTGCCCATGCGGCGGTTGATCTGGTCGAGTGTCGTCATCAGTGATGAAGATTTCTGCTGCGTCGCGACATTGTCGAACAATGTGCGCGGCCTTGTTGATGCGGCGATGATCTCGGTGAGCATCACGCCGGCCTTCTGATATTCATAGCCGTTGCGGTAGATCTGCCGCAGCCCGTTCAACGCGGCGCGGCACAGCAGGCGCGTGTCATCGGTCGGTTCGAACAAGGGCAGCAGCATGGCTGGCTGATATTGCGGTTCCATTTCCTTGTGCGGATTGGTGCGGATATAGACCTGGATGCCGCCCGCGAGGGATTGCTGGCTGCGCAGCTTTTCGGCGGCGCGGGTGGTATAGGCGATGACCGCCTGCTCCAGGTCGTCCAGCAAGGAGACGGACGTGCCGAACGAACGCGAGCAGATGATCTGCTGGCGCGGCGGCGCGATCTCGTCCAGTCCTATGCAGGCTACACCGTTCAGCTCCGCGACGATGCGTTCCATCACCACGCCGAATTCGGCGCGGACGCGCTTGGAAGGGCTGTATTTGAGTTCCAATACCGTGTCTATGCCCATCTGCTGCAAGCGTTCGGCGCTGCGCCTGCCCACGCCCCATACTTCGCCGGCCTCGATTCTTGCGAGCAGATTGTCCAGCATGCGTGCCGTCATCGCGTTGAAATCGCACACGCCGTGATACTGCTTCTGCTTCTTGGCGACATGGTTTGCGAGTTTGGCCAAAGTCTTGCTCGGCGCGATGCCCACGCACACCGGTATGCCGACGCATTGCTTGATGGCGCTGCGTATCGTTTGCGCATATTCAGTCAGATCAGCGATGCCGGTCAGATCGAGGAAGGATTCATCGATCGAATAGATTTCCTGATCGGGGCAGTACTGCGACAGCAGCCGCATCACCCGGTTGGAGATGTCGGCATACAGCGCGTAGTTGGAGGACAGGGCGATGATGCCGTGGCGCTTGGCAAGATCTTTCATCTGGAACCACGGTACGGCCATCTTGAGGCCGAGGTCCTTGACTTCCTGCGAGCGCGACACCACGCAGCCGTCGTTATTGGAGAGCACCACCACCGGTTTGCCTTCCAGCCTGGGCTGGAACAGCCGTTCGCAGGAGACGTAAAAATTGTTGCAGTCGACCAGCGCAAGTGCCCGTTGCATGGCTAAAGGGTGCCTCAAAAAATTCAGAGTTCGCCCAAATGCAAGGCGCGGGGAAAATTTCGCAGCGCCGCATATAGGTTATATGTAAGCAAGAAATTTTTTCCGCAACGCAGCAGTTGGGATGAAATGTGGGTTTTTAGAGGTTCCCTTAAACCTTGTGGATGTTCCAGCTTACTACCCCCCAGACCGAAAAATCCTGCTCCGGCTTGATGAGTGTGTCGGGATAGCCTGGATGTGCCGCGCGCAATATCTGCCCATCCGGCGTGTGCAGCAGTTGCTTCACGGTAAACTCGCCGTCCAGCACCGCGATCACCACGCAGCCGTGCGCGGCAGGCAGGGCGCGATCGACCACCAGCAGATCGCCGTCGAAGATGCCGAGCCCGCGCATCGAGTCGCCCGCGACGCGCATGAAGAAGGTGGACTCGCGATGCCGGATCAGATGCTCGTCCAGGCTGATGCGCTGTTCCACATAATCATCGGCGGGCGAGGGGAAGCCGGCCGGTACCGGGCTGCGCAGCAGGGCGTGCTGCCGGCGGAACAATTCCTTGTTGGGACGGGTCAGCGACAGCAGCCCGCGGGCACGTCGTGTTTGCCGGCCAGCCTTTGAATAGCCGGGCGGCCCGGAGGAATGGCGGTTCGCATCACGATCACTTCCGGTATTTGCGTATCAAGCCGACCAGTACCCCGAATATCTCCAGCGTGCCTTGCGGGCGGATCACTGGATAGGCCTGGTTGGCGGGACGCAGGATGTACTTGCCGCGCTCCTTGTCCAGGGTCTTCAGCGTGAATTCGTTGTCCACGATGGCCACGACGATGTCTCCCACATTGGCGAGGTTGCGCTTTTCCACCACGGCGACATCGCCGTCATGGATGCCCGCTTCGATCATCGAATCGCCCCTGACCGGGATCAGCGTGGTCTCGGATGGCGTGTCGATCAGCATCTCGTCGATGACGAAGTGTTCGCCTTGGGTCTCGGTGACCGAAACCGGCATCCCTGCCTGCACCGAGGACTCGGCCAAGGGGCGCGCGAAGAATGATCGGGTCGGGATCCACGCCCCGTCCGGGGTGCGCTCGATGAAACCGGCGGCGCTCAGGCGGGTCAGCACGGCCTTGACCCAGGATTTGGAAGCGATGCCGAACACCTCGCACAGCTTGGCGTAGGAGGGGATGTTTTTCCAGTCGGCGTAATAATCCTGGAGCTTGGCGAGATACTCGCCGTCCCTGGCACTGGCACCGGACGCATTGGAATCGGAAGTATTGAAGTCAGAAGTATCAGTCATGGCTGGTTTGCTGCAGAACGAACGTACACATACTATAAAGAACGAACGTTCTCTTGTCAAGGATGAAAAACTACTGCGCTCGGCATAACTGCGTTGCTCAAGGGCGAAAAATGCTCATTTACTGAAATGTAAACTCCGCTTTTTCCCCTTTTCGCGCCTTGTTCTGCCGTCGCTCGCGACGTTTTTCGGCACGCTGTTGTTTAATAATCCGAATACTTTTTCGCACTCCCGCGCACCTGCTCGGCAGGATATTTCGCCGCATTCTTCTCCAGCTTGTGCAGCGCGGCCTCTTTCAGATCCACATCCAGCTTGTCTGCGAGACGCACCAGATACAGCAGGATGTCGGCCAGCTCTTCGGCCGCGACTGCTTTCTTGTCGGCGGCAAGATCGCCCGATTGCGTTTCGGTCAGCCACTGGAAATGTTCCATCAGCTCGGCGACTTCCACCATCAGCGCCATGCTCAGGTTCTTCGGCGAATGGAACTGGTCCCAGTCGCGCGCCTCGGCAAACGCGCGCAGCTTGTCGCGCAACATCAGCAGATCGGATGGATAGTGCATATCGTGGACTCCGGTGAGATCAGGTTGGCGGGCTATTGTAATACGCATCGGGGACGGGCAATATACGCCATACCGTTGCAGAATGAGGATACTGGTTATGAAATTTCAATTTGGCTGCTGCAGATTATTCTTTGTTTTCGCGCTGCTCATGGGTGGCGCAACTTCAGCGTTTGGGGAAGATGCCGCTCAGGCGACGCCAACTGAGTATGACTTTACCATTACATCGGCCACCAAGGATAAAACCCACCCCTATTTTGGCAACGGCTCTGATACGGGTTTTGTCGTTAACGGGGTACAAGGTGGCGCACTGGTCATGGTGCGGGGGAAGACCTATACATTCGATGTCGATACCGGCGTCATGCATGATTTTTATCTTGCCACCAAACCGGTAGGTTGGGGTGCGGCCACGCTGATTAAAGACGTTAAGGGACAGTTCACGTATAAAGGTGTCGTCACAATCACCCCCACTGCCGAAACGCCCGATACCGTCTATTACGCGTGCCGTAATCACAAGTACATGGGTGGTGAGATCCATGTAGTCAACCGCGGTGAAGAAGGGAAGTTCAAGGGTGTTAAATCCGCTCTGGCGCATTGAACGACTTCAAAAAAACAGAAACCGCCCCTCATGGGGGCGGTTTTTGTATTTGGCGGAGAGGGGGGGATTCGAACCCCCGTCAGGGTATTACCCTGAACACGCTTTCCAGGCGTGCGACTTAAACCACTCATCCACCTCTCCGTGATATAGCTTGCTTCAAACTTTCGGGACACGCTTTGATTACAGCCGCGCTATTGCGCTTAACGTTCGCAAGCTCACGTTAGCCTGCGCCGCAACAAGCCGCTTCGCGGCATATTGTCCATGCGTGCGACTTAAACCACTCATCCACCTCTGGTGAAACTACTAGCCATTCGACTAGGCGGCAAAGCCGCCAAGTCGCTGGTTATCCGAAAGGGCGCGCAGGATAAACTAGAACAGGTTTTGCCGCAATCAAAAATGGTTCTTCCATTCGCGCATGGCAGTAAACACGCCGAGTTCGGAGGTGTCGGTCAGGCCCCGCTGTTGCAGGTTGCGGATGATCTCGGGCTGGGTGCAGCGCAGGAAGGGGTTGGTGGCTTTTTCCAGCGCGATGGTGGAGGGGAGAGTGATCCGGTTTGCCGCGCGCAGTTGTTGCGTGGCAACGACGCGTTGCTGCAGGGCGGGGTTATCCGGTTCGCAGGCCAGCCCGAAGCGCAGGTTGGCGGCCGTATATTCATGCGCGCAGTACACGCGGGTATTGTCAGACAATTGCGCGAGGCGCTGCAGCGAGTGGTGCAATTGCGCGGGGCTGCCCTCGAAATTCCTGCCACATCCGCCACCGAACAGTACATCGCCGCAGAACAGTATTTCCGGCGCGAGATAAGCGATGTGGTCGTTGAGGTGGCCGGGAATCTCGAGGATGGCGAACTCGATGCCAAACGGGTCGAGCTTGAGGCTATCGCCTTCGCGCAGGGCATGGGTAATGTGCGGGTTGTTCGGATGCCGCCGTCCATATACCGGGACGTTGTATACTTTGCGCAATTCCGCGATGCCGCCGATGTGATCGGCGTGCCGGTGGGTGCACAGGATGACATTCAGTTGCAGGCCGTGGGTATTCAGGAACTCCAGCACGGGCGCGGCCTCGCCGGGGTCGACCACGGCAGCATGCTTGCCTTCGTGGATGGCCCAGATGTAATTGTCCTGGAGCGCGGGGATGGCGGTAATGTTGAACATGGTTAAAGCGGGGCGTGGCGATGCCGAATTGTAATTTATCTGAGCATAGTTTGAACGAATGGTTTGCCACGCCACAGGGCGGCTATGTGCTGGCTCGCGAGCAGGAATCCTTTGACCATACTGTGAGCGATATCTTCGGTTTTAATGCGCTGCAATTGGGCTTGCCTGATTATGATTTTCTGCGCGGCAATCGCATGCCGTTGCGTTTCAGCGCGGGGAATCAGGCGGGGAACGCCGTGCGCTTGGTTTGCACGGAATTGCCATTTGACAGCGACAGCCTGGATCTGGTTGTGCTGCCGCATGTTCTCGAATTCTCCGAGCATCCGCATCAGGTGTTACGCGAGGTGGCGCGGGTGCTGATGCCCGAAGGCAATCTGATCGTCAGCGGCTTCAATCCGCGCAGTCTTTGGGGTTTGCGAAAAACGCTGGGGAGATTACGCCGAGGCAAGCAAGGCTACCCGTGGTGCGGCGATTTCATCGCGTTGCCGCGCATCAAGGACTGGCTGTCGTTGCTGGGTCTTGAGGTGGTGGCTGGCCGCTTTGCCGCATATGCACCGCCGTTCCGTCAAACCAAATGGCTGGATCGGTTTGCCTTTATGGAGGCGGCGGGCGATCGCTGGTGGGCGGTGAGCGGCGGGGTGTATTTTTTGCATGCGGTGAAGCGTGTGCACGGGATGCGGCTGATCAAGCCGCAGTGGAACGAGGGGCTGGTGAGAAAGCTGATGCCGGCGGCCCCGAAGCTGAATAACAGGATCACTCAGCGTAACGATACAGATTCCCAAGGAAATACTATTGAAAGTGCGCCCGAATGAGCACAGACGTAGTCGATATCTTTACCGATGGTGCGTGCAAGGGAAATCCCGGCGTGGGCGGGTGGGGTGCGTTGCTGCGGACCAGAGGAAAAGAGCGTGAATTGTTCGGCGGCGAGATGCTCACTACCAACAACCGCATGGAATTGATGGGCGCGATCGCTGCACTGGAGGCGTTGAAACGGCATTGCCATGTGCGGCTGCACACCGACTCCAAATACGTGCAGCAGGGCATCACGACCTGGGTGCATGACTGGAAGCTGCGCGGCTGGAAGACTTCGAGCAAGAAGCCGGTGAAGAACGATGACCTTTGG
Source organism: Gallionella sp. (assembly GCA_049799235.1). GTDB lineage: Bacteria > Pseudomonadota > Gammaproteobacteria > Burkholderiales > Gallionellaceae > Gallionella. Next base: position 530 of record JBARHM010000290.1, on the reverse strand, counting down.
CGAAGGCTGGATGCGCTGGCGACGCAACACCGGATCGAGTGGGTGTGGGTCAAGGGACATGCCGGGCACGATGGCAACGAGCGCGCAGATGAATTGGCAAACCGCGGTGTTGAACTCATGCTGGGGGAGCAATGATGCGTAAAATTGTGGTAGATACCGAAACAACCGGGCTGGATCCCAAACAGGGTCATCGTATCATCGAGCTGGCGGCGATCGAGCTGGAGGGGCGCACGGTGTCGCTGCGCCGATTTCATCGCTATCTCAATCCCGAGCGCGAGATCGATGCGGGTGCGGTTGCGGTGCACGGCTTGACCTACGAGCGTTTGCAAAACGAAGCGAAGTTTGCAGACATCGCACCCAGCTTCCTGGAATTTATTGAGGGGGCGGAATTGATCATACACAACGCGCCGTTCGATATCGGTTTTTTGAATAACGAACTGGGGTTGATCGGGCAGCCGCGATTGCAGAATGCGGTAGTGGATACGCTCAATATCGCGCGCGAAATGCACCCGGGCAAGAAGAACAGTCTG
>JBARHM010000289.1:0-2223 GCA_049799235.1 Gallionella sp. | reverse complement strand
ACGGAATGCCCTCGGCGGCCAGGGTCTCGATTTCCTCGCCGCCACGGCCGAAAATGAACGGGTCACCGCCCTTGAGTCGCAAGACGCGCTTGCCTTCCTTGGCCAGGCGCACGAGCAAGGCGTTGATTTCTTCCTGACGCATGGTGTGGTCAGCGCGCTTCTTGCCGACGAAAATTCGCTGGGCATCACGACGTGTCATATCGACAATGGTTTTGGACACCAGATTGTCGTAGACCACGACATCGGCCTGCTGCATCAGGCGCAAGGCGCGGAAGGTCAGCAGATCCGGGTCGCCCGGGCCGGCGCCGACCAGATACACTTCCCCACGCAGAATGTTGTCTTCACTATCGAGCATCTGCCTCAACAGTATTTCCGCGCTAGCCTCGTCGCCGGCCAGCACCTTCTCGGCAACCATGCCATCCAGAACGCTTTCCCAGAATATGCGGCGCTTCGGAGGATTGGTCACGCGCTCCTTGACCAGTTCGCGGAAACGGACTGCGAACGCGGCGAGACGGCTGTAGTTCTGCGGGATGACCGTCTCCAGCTTGCCGCGCATCATGCGCGTCAGTACCGGAGAGCCGCCGCCACTGGAGAACGCCACCATCAGCGGCGAACGATCCAGGATGGCCGGCATGATGAAGCTGCACAGTTCCGGGTCGTCTACCACGTTAACCGGCAATTTGCGCGACTGGGCCAGCTCGGAAACCTGACGATTCACCTCGCGGTCGTTGGTGGCGGCGATGACCATGACCGTCCCCTCCAGGTGCTGCGGCTCGAAACGCGCGATGATGGGCTCAACGCCAGGCTGCCTTGCCAGATCGGCCTCGATCTCGGGCGCCACGACGCGCACCGCCGCCCCGGCCTCGAGCAACACGCCAGCCTTGCGCGTGGCAACTTCGCCACCGCCTACCACCAGGCACAGTTTGCCCCTGACGTTGTGAAATGCGGGCAGGTAATCCATCAGGCCTGAACCGCCTTCAGGATCAACGGCACCAGCGCCTCGGGCAGCTTGATCTTGCCGGACAGCGCAAACTCATGGGCGCGCGGCGACATTTTCTGCCAGGTCTTCCTGATGATCTGTATCCATTTATCTTCTTCGTATTCGGGATGCTTGGTGGCAAAATCCATCATGTAGTGTTCGATGAACACCAGATCGGCGACGTCTTCCATCAATTGCGTTTCAGCATTGACCTTGAGCCCCTTCTTGCTGACGATGTTCATGACACGCTCGGTCATTTCGTTATCATAGCCCGCTTCCTGCATGAGGCGGGCGGCGGTCTCGGCGTGAAACTTGTAGAGCTTAGTACGCCATTGCAGGTAGCCTTGGCGATCCATCGGGAATTCGCTGCGCGCAATCTTCCAGCGCTGGATATGCTGGGCGCGTACCGCGAGTTTCACTGCATCGGACGCTTCTGGTACGTAGCGTTCCTGCATCTCACCCATGCGCTTTGCGTACAGTAACTCCTTCGGGTATTCCTTCCCGTCGTGGGTGTCCTTGTTCGGATCTTCCCCGTTGGCCTGGTCGAAAGCCGCAATGGCGGATAAGTATAGATCGTGAGTCATCGTGTTCTCTGATTGAATGAGTGTGCTTCGACTAAATGTGGTGGATTTGGTCGCTGAGTTTATTCTATCTGCCGCCGGATGAATGCGACGAAGCGGAACGCCCAGTTACAACTGCCAATGGTCCGCAGGTGCGTATACGAGGCCAGCAGGTTATTCAGAATCAGGCCATCGCGCTGACCGGTTATGCCGTGACCGCGCTCGACGTGGTAAGCAAAATGCTGGTCTGGCGGTAGATTTTCAAGGCTGGAGTAATGAAATTCGTGCGCCCGGATCTGCGTTGCCGGTGAATCCTGGCGTGGCCAGGGATGCTCGGGGTCTTCCCTCAGATGAACGTAACCGCGACCCACTGGTTTGGCATGCATCTTTACGTCACCGGGAATCGCGCCGACCATTTCGTAGCTTCGCCCCTGGAAGGCAATGCTGCGTGAAAGATACATCATGCCACCGCACTCGGCATAGACCGGCATTCCCTTGTCGATCACCTGCCTGATCTCGCTGCGCAACGCCGTGTTGGCCTCCAGTTCAATGGCACATGCCTCCGGAAAACCGCCGCCGATATACAGGGCATCAACCTCCGGAAGGTGGGGATCGTTGAGCGTGTCGAATGGCACGAGTGTTGCACCGGCTGCCTCCAATGCATCCAGGTCGTCAGCGTAGTAG
>JBARHM010000288.1:0-1997 GCA_049799235.1 Gallionella sp. | reverse complement strand
CTCCTGGGGATCGAGGACGTGAAAGACGATCAGATCGTTGCCCAGGAACTTGAGCGGTTTGATGGCGTCGAGGATGGCGTCGGGCTCGTCGTAAAAATCGGAGATCAGCAGGAGAATGCCGCGGCGCTTGAAGTGCTCCGCCATCTTATGGAGCGGCGCGCTCAGGTGGCCGGGCCGCTCCGCCTTGGCCCGATCGAGAGTGTGGAGCACCATGTCGAAGTGCTTCGCGGATGGCGGCACGTGCGTCACGATGTCTTCGTCGAAGGTGATGATGCCGACGCGGTCGCGTTGGCGGGTGGCCAGATAGCCCAGGCAGGCGCCGAGAAATGCGCCTTATTCGAGCTTCGAGACACCGCCGCTCGTGAACTTCATCGACCGTGAGATGTCGAAGAGGATGGTGAAGTTGGTGTTGGTGTCGGCTTCGTACTGCTTCACGTAGTACCGATCGGTGCGCGCCCACAGTTTCCAGTCGACGCGGCGGATGTCGTCGCCGGCGACGTACTGGCGGTGCTCCGCAAAGTCGATCGACGCGCCAAAAAACGGCGCGCGGTGCAGGCCGTTGATGAACCCGTCGACGACCGACTTGGCCAGCAGTTCGAGGTTGCCGATGCGCGCGAGGATCTTCGGATCCACGAACCGTGCGCCGGCCATCTCGCCGCGGGAATCATGTGCCATAAGCGATTCTTGTCAGGGGCTGGGGATCAGAGGCCAGAGGCTGGGAAACCCCCGACCTATGACTCGACGCCGCAGCTAACCCCTGCCTCCAGCCTCTAACCTCCGGCCTCCACTGAGCTACATGCCCGATACCGGTACCGGCACTCGTTCCAACAACTCGTCGATGATCTGGTCGGTCGTCACCCCTTCCGACTCGGCGCGGAAGTTGATGAGCACGCGGTGGCGCATGACCGGATGCGCCATCGCTTTGATGTCGTCGAAGCTCACGTGATAACGCCCGTTCGTCAACGCGCGGGCTTTGGCGCCGAGCACGAGGAACTGTGCGGCGCGGACGCTGGCGCCAAACGCCACCCACTTCTTGACCGACTCCGGTGCATTCTTCGCCTTGGGCCGGCTCGTTCTCACGAGCGACAGCGCGTAGCGCAATACTGGATCCGCCACCGGAACACGGCGGACCAGTCTCTGAAACGCCACCAGTTCGGCGCCGCTCACCGGCCGCGTGAAATGCGGATCGATGATCGCCGTGGTCGCGCGCACGACTTCGAGCTCTTCCTCCTCGGGTGGATGCTCGATCACGATGTGGAACATGAAGCGGTCGAGCTGGGCTTCCGGCAGCGGATAGGTGCCTTCGAGCTCGATCGGGTTCTGGGTCGCGAAGACGTAGAACGGTTCGTCGAGTTGATAGGTCCGGCCTTGAATCGTGACGCGGTGTTCCTGCATCGCTTCGAGCAGCGCCGACTGCGTCTTCGGCGGCGTGCGGTTGATTTCGTCGGCCAGCACGATGTTGCTGAAGATCGGGCCGGGCGAGAACACCATCTGGCGCCGGCCGGTGGTGGCCTCTTCCTGAATGATGTCGGTGCCGGTGATGTCGGACGGCATCAGGTCGGGCGTGAACTGGATGCGCGTGAACTTCAGCTCGAGCACCTGGGCCAGCGTTTGAATCAACAACGTCTTGGCCAGACCGGGCACGCCGATGATCAGGCTGTTGCCGCCGACGAAGAGCGTCTGCAGCACCAGTTCCATGACCTCGTGCTGGCCGATGATGCGCTTGTGCAGCTCCGCGAGGATCTGCTTGCGCCCCGTGTTCATCTTGTCGGCGAGTGCAATGTCGTCGGGCGATTCGAGATTCTTTTCCACGTCGGCCACGATGCTCTCCCTTATTTCTTTGGTGCGTTCTTCTGTTCGAAATCTCGAATCGCGCGCGTCTTGAGCGCCAGATCCGTCAAGAGTTTTTCCAGCTGATCGTCGTACTGCTTCGCGTCCATGGTGTCTTTGCGCAGGCGGAGCTCGGCGACCTGCCGCTCCAGCGCGTCGCGCTGCTC
>JBARHM010000287.1:0-2313 GCA_049799235.1 Gallionella sp. | reverse complement strand
TCCCCGCATAGTGCAGATTTACGACTATATAGAAGATGATCAGGGTGCTCATATCGTCATGGAGATGGTTAACGGACAGACGTTGAAACAACTCCTTGACCAGAAAACCCATTACGGAATAGCCGATGTAGGATTGATAATTCGGCAAGTTCTTGACGGTATCGGCTATGCGCATGAATACGGCGTGGTTCACCGAGATATAAAACCGTCCAATATCATGATGAATGAGGATGGACGTATCAAGATCAACGATTTTGGCATTGCGCACCTCGAATCGTCCGAACTGACACAACTCGGAGATGTTCTCGGCACTCCTCATTACATGTCGCCTGAACAATGTCTCGGCACCGAAGTCGACGGGCTCGCAGATCTGTTTTCGATCGGGGTGATTGCCTATGAACTTCTGACCGGCAGCAAGCCTTTCACGGGGAATTTCGCGTCGGTCATGAACCAGGTGATAAATTCCCAGCCAGCCAAGCCATCACAGTTGAATCCCAAGCTTGCACCGAGCATGGATGAGGTGCTGCTAAAGGCGCTTGCCAAGAAAAAGCAAGACCGTTTCCAGACAGCAAATGAATTTTCCGAGGCATTCAAGCGTGCGATAGATGATTCACTTGGAGTGCCTGCGGCGAATGCCGGCATTTCAACGACCTCTTCCAGCATGCTGCTCAATGCTTCCAAGCATCTGAGCAGCGTAAAAACTCAGGATGTTTCAGATGATAGCGTTACGTTATCAGTGACATCAGAAGATAGCCAGATCAGTCTTGATACCAGTGTCAGAAAAGCGCGAATACTCGTGGTTGACGATGAAGAACGTATTCTGACTGCGCTGAGATCGTTATTCCGTCAGAGATACCATGTGTTTTGCACCACTGACGGCTACAAGGCGCTCGATTTTTTAAAAAAATATCAGATGCATGTGATCATCAGCGACCAGCGCATGCCGGGCATGCTGGGGGTTGAGTTGTTGCGGCAATCCCGAGAAATTTCCCCGCGTAGCGTGCGCATCCTGTTAACCGGCTATTCCGACCTGGCCGCCATCGTGGGATCCATCAATGATGGTGAGATTTATCGGTTTATCAGCAAACCATGGGATAACCGCGCGCTGCAGACTATTGTTGCCGAAGCTGTAACGATAGGACTCGAGTTGGCAGATACCAAGGCAGCCCCAGTCGAATTGCCTCCTAATATGTCAGCCGGTGTTCTAGTGATAGAAAATGAAGAGGATATTTTCAGGGTCACGCGCGAGCTGATCAGCGGTCTTTGTCCGGTCGTATCTGCGACCGATGCGGATACGGCGCTGCAAATCATGCAAACGCGCGAGATTGCGGTCGCGATAGCGGATGTCGGGCCAGGAAAAGAGCAATTGGTTGCGATGTTAAAGCTGCTGAAACAGGAACACCCACAGATATTGACCATCATCACCATCAAGATGGCCGACTCAGAATTGGTGATCGATCTGATCAACCAGGCGCAAGTCTTCCGTATCCTGAACAAGCCCATTAACGTGAGCCTGTTGAAAAGCCACTTGCATGCCGCTTTGCAGCGTTATCTGACCTATAAGCAGGCCCCAAGCTTGTTGCATGAACACAAGGTGGTGCCTTTCAAGCCGGCGCGCGAGGACGCTGCAAGCCAGGGGATTTTTGACAGAATCAAGTCGCTGCGGGGACGGTGGTTCGGTTCGTAACTATCTTCATGCTGATTAAAACCCGCAATCGCCGGATTTATATTTTTTCGGCTGGAGATATGGATTTGATCCTGCGCAGAAACCTGCAGTAAGTTTTATTAGCACGCCCATCTCGAAAACGCACCAGTCAACTATAATTCCCGTCTATATAACTGTTTCGAAGGTAAACGATGCGTTTTGCCACTATCTTGCTTTTTCTTTGTGCGCTTCAGGGTTGTGGGCAGAAGGGCCCGCTTACCTTGCCTGCTGCCCAGCCGCAAATCCCTGAGGCACAATTACCTGACATGCAAGGATCCGGTGACTCTGCGTCCCCGCAAAGCCAATGAACATGGAAGATTATTTTCACTATCAGGGCGACAAGCTACATGTCGAGCGGGTGCCTTTGGCAGATATAGCCGCACAGTTCGGAACGCCCTGTTACGTTTATTCGCGCGCCTCACTGACAAATGGCTGGAACGAGTTTTCCAAAGCATTGCGGGGCCGCGAGCATCTGATCTGTTATGCAGTGAAGGCCAATTCCAATTTGGCGATCCTGAATGTGTTCGCGCGGCTGGGGGCGGGATTCGATATCGTGTCCGGTGGAGAATTGCAGCGGGTTCTGGCGGCAGGCGGAGATGCGCGTAAAG
>JBARHM010000286.1:0-2015 GCA_049799235.1 Gallionella sp. | reverse complement strand
ATGCGATCGACAATGCACATCGCAGCCTGCACGGTGCGCTGCTGGATACCGAACTGCTGGCTGAAGTCTATTTCGCGATGACGCGCGGACAGGAAAGTCTGCTTGGAGAAGACCGCACGCCCAAGGTGCGCCAGCCTGCTGTGATAAATACCGATGCGTCACGTCCCAGGATGCGCGTGTTGCAGGCCAGTGCGGAAGAACTGGCCGAGCATGCAGAGCAACTCGTTGACATCGACAAGGCCAGCAAAGGTGCATGTTTATGGAAAGAACTGGAAGGGGCAGCGTGACAAGGCGAAGCGTTGAATGCGGTAACCATCATCCTGCTGCTTCCTGTCACGCCAGAGGTGTCAGCCTGGACTTCCTGCTCAGCAATTCAATGATACTTGCGCCGAGCGCCACGGAACCAATATGAAATCAGACGTGATTGTTATCGGATCCGGTGCGGCGGGCATGATGTGTGCCATGCAAGCCGGACAACGCGGACGTTCCGTGGTGTTGTTGGAGCATTCCAAAAAGCTTGCGGAGAAGATCCGCATCTCCGGCGGCGGTCATTGCAATTTTACCAATATCAACGCCAGACCGGAGAACTTCATCTCCGTCAATCCGGATTTTTGCCGTTCGGCACTGGCGCGCTACACGCCGCAGGATTTCATCGCGCTGCTGCAAAAGCACGGTATCAGTTACCACGAAAAGACGCTTGGACAATTGTTTTGCGATGACGAATCGGACGTGGTCATCGCGATGCTGCGCGGCGAGTGCGAGGCTGCGGGCGCGAAGCGCTATATGGGCTGCGAGGTCGGCGAAATCCTGTATTACCCATCACCCGAAAACAGTGATGTACAAAAGGAGGTGCATAAGTTCCACGTCGACACCTCGCGCGGCGAATTCAACGCTGCCTCGCTGGTGATCGCGACCGGCGGCCTGTCCATCCCCAAGACCGGCGCAACGCCGTTCGGCTATCATGTCGCAGAACAATTCGGCATACCCATCACCAAGCTCAAGCCGGGCTTGGTGCCGCTTACTTTTGCACCGGACGATTGGAAGCCCTATGCCGGGCTCACCGGAGTGTCGCTCGACGTGGTGGTGAGTTTCGGGAAGCAATCTTTCAGGGAAAATATGCTTGTCACGCATCGCGGCTTGAGCGGCCCCGCGATACTGCAAATATCTTCCTATTGGCAGCATGGCGAACCGCTGCACATCGATCTGTTGCCGGATAGCGATATCGCGGCATTGCTGAATGAACAGAAGGGCAGCAAAAGATTGCTCAGCAATTTCCTGGCGCAACAGTTTCCAAAAAGTTTCGCTGATGTATGGTGTGCCCAGCTTGTCGAACACAAGAAAATCGAGAACAAACCGCTCAATCAATACAACGACAAACAGCGCAAACTGATCGCCGAGCAACTTCATGACTGGCAGGTCATCCCGTCGGGCACGGTCGGATACAACAAGGCAGAGGTGACTTGCGGCGGGATCGATACGCGCGCGCTGTCGTCTAAAACGATGGAATGCATCGCAGTGCCCGGCCTGTATTTCATCGGCGAAGTGGTGGATGTTACCGGGCAACTCGGCGGATATAACTTCCAATGGGCATGGGCTTCAGGCTATGCGGCGGGGCAGGCGGTTTAGTGTGTAAAGTTGCTTCATCAAGGTATTCAAACTTTCGAGCCAGACATGAGTGGAATGACGCGCCCGAAGCGATAAATCTGGACACTAGAGTGTGTTAATTTTGTTGGATCAGACGAAGCTATTTCCTACTAATTTGATCTTGCTTAATTGCAAGTAAAAAGCTTCGAAATGCCGGGTGTATCTCCCAAGATGCGGCCTGCAATTTTCCCCAATTTGCCATTTCAACAAAATTAGGTTCGTCTTGAAAGGAAATATGTCTGTAGCCTTTGGGTTGCCTAATATCGCTCATTTTAGGATTAATGAATCCAGTTTCGTGAAGAAACCTTAGCAATCGTAATGCGTCATCATCATCACCTGGCTTAATTATCGAATTACGAATAGATAACGAG
>JBARHM010000285.1:0-4023 GCA_049799235.1 Gallionella sp. | reverse complement strand
TGCCGCCTCGAGACCGGCCGCACCCACCAGATCCGCGTGCACATGGCGTATCTCAAACATCCGCTGGTCGGCGACCGCACTTACGCCAAGGGTACGCAAAAATGTGTGCCGCAGCTGCGAGAACTATTAGGCACCTTTCCGCGCCAGGCCTTGCATGCGACGCGCCTCGCGCTGGTGCATCCGGTCAACGGCGAAATGATGGAGTGGCAGGCGCCGCTGCCGCAGGATATGCAACAACTGTTAAAACGAATTCGCGAGGCAGTTTCCACTCGCTTAACAACCCCCCTCAATCCCCCATTGTCAGGAGGGACTCTGGACTCCTCCCCTGACAAGGGGAGGCCGGGAGGGGTTGGGGCACACAAAAAATGAACCTGCTTGAACACTGCATCATCCCCGACTGGCCCGCTCCCAAGAATGTGCGAGCCCTGCAGACCACTCGTCTGGGCGGCATCAGCGCCGCGCCCTATGACACCTTTAATCTCGGCGACCATGTCGGCGATGCGCCGCTGGCAGTAGCGCGCAACCGCATGCTGCTGAATACCTTTCTGCCAAGCGAGCCGGTGTGGTTACAGCAAGTACACGGTACGGTCATTGCCAATGCGGATATGGCATCATGCTTGCCAAAGGCCGATGCCTGCATCGCGCGGCATCGCGATGCGGTGTGCGTGGTGATGACCGCCGACTGCCTGCCGGTATTGTTGTGCGACAAACAGGGCAGTGTGGTCGGCGCGGCACATGCCGGATGGAAGGGCCTTGCGGCAGGTGTGATCGAAACTACCGTGCGGGCGATGGATGTCGTACCACAAAACCTGTTGGCATGGCTGGGTCCGGCGATCAGCCAACAGGCGTTCGAGGTCAGCGATGAGGTGCGTGCCTTGTTCTTGAAAACCGACCCGAAAGCTGCATCAGCATTCATTTCTAACCTCCCTGGCAAGTGGTTTGCCGACATTTACGCTTTGGCGAGATTGCGCCTTAGCTCACTGGGTATTTCGCAGGTCTACGGTGGCGGACATTGCACTTTCATTGAACAAGATCGTTTCTTTTCCTACCGCCGAGAAGGAGTGACAGGGCGCATGGGGACCTTTATCTGGCTGGATAATACATAGCGACATAAATCTACTGATAAAAATACTAGCCATCTGACTAAATTGGCAAACTACGCCAACCACGTCATTGGTTATGCGCGACTCTGGAGCGGGGTCGGGCGGTGCTCGCTTCACATACTAAAGCGTATGCTCCAGGTACTTTGCTCCCTTCCCACACCCCCAAGCCGCGCTATATAGCCAAGAGTGCCTTGCCCACCTTTGGTATAATCCGCGCCCCAGATTTCCTGAATATTTTCCATGACCGTTTTGCTGTGGATCGTCGCTGCCTGCATCGCCGGCGGAGTGCTGAGCGTTTTGGGCGCCGCAATGTTCGCTCTCAACTCACGTGCGCAGTTTTACCTCGGCGCGATGGTGAGCTATGCGATCGGCGCGATGCTCGGCGCGGTGTTCCTCAATATCCTGCCCGAGGCGATCAGGCTCACGCCCAATGTCGCGTTCCTGAGCGGCACCGTGCTGTTCGGCATCCTGCTGTTCTTCATCCTGGAAAAACTAGTGCTGTGGCGCCATTGCCACCATGAGCATTGCGAGGCGCATGAGCTGCTCGCAAGCGAGCATGCCTCTGGCAACGCTGGCGACCACGGGCGCAGCGGCATGATGATCATGGTAGGCGATACCTTCCACAATTTCGTGGATGGCGTGATCATCGCGGCGGCTTTTCTCACCGACATGCACCTCGGCATCGTCACCTCGCTGGCGATCATCGCGCACGAGATCCCGCAGGAAGTAGGCGACTTCGCGATCCTGCTGCATTCCGGCTACACCCGTACCAGGGCTTTCCAATTGAATCTGATCTCCAGCTTCGCATCGGTGGCGGGGGGCGTGCTGGGTTACTTGATCTTGCAGACCATGCAGTCGTGGATACCCTCGTTACTGGCATTGGCTGCGGCGAGCATGATCTACGTCGCCGTGGCCGACCTGATACCCGGCCTGCACAAACGCGCTCAGTTACGCGATACGCTGGAGCAGGCCGGGCTGATCGCGCTGGGTGTGACGACGGTCGGGTTGATGGGAATGTGGTTGACGGAATGACAGCATTGAACAACAAAATCGCTCCGCCGCGCATCGGTTTCGTGTCGCTCGGCTGCCCTAAAGCCACTGTGGATTCCGAGCATATCCTGACGCGCTTGCGCGCCGAAGGTTATCTGATCTCCAAGAGTTATCAGGATGCTGATCTGGTGGTGGTCAATACCTGCGGTTTCATCGACAGCGCGGTGGAAGAATCGCTGGATGCGATCGGCGAAGCATTGGCGGAAAACGGCAAAGTGATCGTAACCGGTTGCCTGGGGGCGAAGGGCGATGTCGTAAAGCAGGCACACCCGAGCGTGCTCGCCGTCACCGGCCCGCACGCCACCGATGAGGTGATGGGGGCCGTGCATGCGCACCTGCCGCGATTGCACGATCCATATACCGACCTCGTTCCGCCACAGGGTATCCGCCTCACGCCCAAGCATTACGCCTACGTGAAGATTTCCGAGGGCTGCAACCATCGCTGCACCTTCTGCATCATTCCCAGTCTGCGCGGTGATCTGGTCAGCCGTCCGGTCGGCGACGTTATGGAAGAGGCGCGCAGGCTGGTCAACGCCGGTGTCAAGGAACTGCTGGTGATTTCGCAGGACACCAGCGCTTACGGCGTGGATATTAAATATCGCACCGGATTTTGGGGCGGCAAGCCTCTCAAGAGCCGCATGACCGAGCTGGTCTCGGCGATGGGTGAACTTGGCCAATCTGGTGAGAAAGTCTGGGTGCGCCTGCATTATGTGTATCCCTATCCGCACGTTGACGAGGTGATCCCTCTGATGGCCGAAAGAAAAATTCTGCCGTATCTGGATATCCCGTTTCAGCACGCCAACCAGCGCATCCTCAAACTGATGAAGCGTCCGGCCAGCAGCGAGAACGTGCTGGCACGCATTAAACAATGGCGCGAGATATGTCCGGATATCACACTGCGCAGCACCTTCATCGTCGGTTTTCCCGGTGAGACCGAGGAAGAATTCGAGGAGCTGCTAGACTTTCTGGAAGAGGCGCAGCTCGATCGCGTTGGCGCATTCGCCTATTCGCCGGTGGAGGGCGCGATGGCAAACGCCTTGCCCGATCACATTCCGCCCGAGATTCAGCAGGAACGTCTCGCGCGTTTGATGCTGTTGCAGGAGGAGATCAGCTCGGAACGCCTCAAGCGCATGATCGGCAAGACTATCACCGTGCTGGTGGACGAAGTGGATGAAGAGGGAGCGATTGCGCGCAGTTCAGCGGATGCGCCTGAGATCGACGGGCTGGTGTATATCGAGGATGGCCAGCAATTAAACGTGGGCGATTTCGTTGTGGTGAAGATCACCGATTCGGACGAGCATGACCTGTGGGCAGAGATATAGGATTTCCCCCGCGAGTTGCTGCAAATCGTGTGGCGATAGGCATCACGCGCGATGAGTGACAACCCTTGTTTAAGCTGCGGCGCATGCTGCGCCTATTTTCGCGTTTCATTCTACTGGGGTGAGGCCGACGATGCGCCGGGAGGCCATGTTCCGGCCGGGCTCACCGAACAGGTGACTGCGCATCTGCGCTGTATGGCAGGCACCCAGGGTAAATCCCCGCGCTGCATCGCGCTGCGTGGCGAGGTGGGCAAACAGGTGGCTTGCGCTATCTATGAGCAGCGTCCGTTGCCGTGCCGCGAGTTTGATGTGTTCGAGGCGGACGGTATGCCCAATCCGCGTTGCCAGCGACTGCGCGCAGCGCTTGAGTCGCAGACAGCATCGCCAGACGGTTAACCGCCGCTTGCCTGATTGATGAAATCGCTATAGTCTGGATATGCCCATATTCCATAAAGGAGTCGCATCATGGCTAAACCATCCGATAAATCCACAAATGAAATAATATCCTGCGATATCTGCCTCAAGGAGGTCCCGCTATCCGAGGCGGTGAT
>JBARHM010000284.1:0-2209 GCA_049799235.1 Gallionella sp. | reverse complement strand
GCCCACGTCGACATGCACTACCTCAGTCCGCAGCGGGTTCAGATCCGCTACGACCTGCCGCTGGCCGAGATCGTCCTCGACTTCTTCGACCTGCTCAAGTCCTCGACCCGCGGCTACGCCTCGCTCGACTACGAGCCGATCGGCAACCAGGCCTCGGACCTGGTCAAGGTGGACATCCTGCTTGCCGGCGAAAAGGTCGACGCGCTCTCGATCATCGTCCACCGCGATTTCGCCTACGAGCAGGGCAAGCGGCTGGTCGAGCGGCTGCGCAAGACGATCCCGCGCCAGCTCTTCGACGTACCGGTGCAGGCCGCGGTCGGCTCGCGGGTGCTGGCGCGCGAGACCGTCAAGGCGCTGCGCAAGGACGTCACCGCGAAGCTCTACGGCGGCGACGTCACCCGCAAGCAAAAGCTGCTGAAGAAGCAGAAAGCGGGAAAGAAGCGGATGAAGCAGGTGGGGCGGGTCGAGGTGCCCCAGGAGGCCTTCCTCGCTGTCCTCGAGATCGACGAATAGCAACAGCGATCGATGAATAGGTAGGGTGCCCGCCCATGGCGATCAAGACCGAGGCAATAGGCAAGGAGTGGCCCGCCACGACGTATGAGGTGGGCAAGGAGAAGATCCGGGAGTACGCGACGGTGATCGGGCTCGACAACCCGGTCCACTTCGACCGCGAGGCCGCCAGGGCGGCGGGCTACCGCGATGTCGTCGCGCCGCCGATGTTCTGCGTCGTCTACAGCGCCCCGGCGCTGGCCCCGGCGATGTTCGACCCCGAGGTCGGGATGAACTTCGCCGCGATGGTGCACGGCGGCCAGGAGTTCGAGTGGGGGGAGCCGGCCTGCTCGGGCGATGAGATCACCACCACCGCCAAGTGCCTGGAGATCTACGAGAAGGACGGCAAGGGCTTCTACGTCTTCGAGTCCAACTCGGTCAACCAGAACGGCGAGCGGGTGGTGCGCGGCACCTGGACCAACATCGTCAGGGGGGTATGAGATGGCCGAGCTGAAGGTCGGAGACCAGGTCCCCGAGCTGCGGGTGACCCCCGACAAGTACCTGCCGCATCGCTACGCGGGCGCCTCGGGCGACTTCAACCCGATCCACATCGACCCCGAGTTCGCCAAGATGGTCGGTCTGCCGGGAACCATCCTCCACGGCCTCTACATGATGGGGCTCGTCGCCCGCGCCGCCACGGACGTCGCCGGCGGTGACCCGGGCTCGCTGAAACGCCTCTCGGTCCAGTTCCGCGGCATGGGAGCGCCCGAGACGGAGATCGTCGTCACCGGCACGGTCAAGTCGGTCGAGGGCGATCGAGTCGTCATCGACACCGTCGCCGCGCAGGGCGAGAACCAGACGATCCGCAACGCCGAGGCAGAGGTGCAGCTCTAGCGGTTCCTAGAATGGAGGGCCGATGCTCTCCGCACGGCAAGATCTGATCCTTCGCTTGGTGGTCGAGGCGTACCTCGGCTCGGCCCGTCCCGTCCCCTCGAAGGAGGTGGCGGAGAGGCCCGAGGTCGAGTGGGGGGCCTCGACGGTTCGGGCGGAGTTGGCCGCCCTGGAGGCCGGCGGGTACTTGACGCATCCACATACCTCGGCCGGGCGGGTCCCGACGGATTCGGGCTATCGCCGCTATGTCGACCTGCTGATGGAGGGCGGAATGCCCTCCGGGGGAGTCGAGTTGGAGCTGTTGCGCCTGCGGCGAGAGGTCGACGAGGCGATGCGGGAGACGACGGTCGCCCTGGCGCAGGTAACAGACCTGATGGCGATGGTCACCGCGCCGCCGCTCGCCACGGCGACGATTCACCGGGTTGAGGTGCTGCTGCTGGCGCCGACCAAGGTGATGGTGGTCGCGATCGCCTCCACCGGGGATGTGACCACGCGAACCTTTGGCTTCGAGGGCCCGGTCGATCCAGGCCTGGTCGAGTGGGCCTCCAGCTACCTCAACGAGTCCCTTGCCGGAATGGGCATCGGCGCGCGGATGATCGCCAGCCGGCTCGCCGACCCCGAGCTTGGCCCGGCCGAGACGGCTTTCCTCGCCACGCTCGGAGTGGTTTTCACCGAGCTGGAGCAGGAGGCCGACGACGCCCTCTACACCGACGGCGCCGCCCGCCTGCTGTCCGAGGCGCATTTCGCCGATCTGCCCCATGCCGACAAGCTGATGAGTGCGCTGGAGCGGCGCGCCAGCGTGCTGGGCATGCTTCGCTCCGCGCTCGAC
>JBARHM010000283.1:0-4522 GCA_049799235.1 Gallionella sp. | reverse complement strand
GTCAAGTGGTAGGTGTTGATATGACGGAAGAACAGTTAGCGATTGCAGAAAGTTATCGTGCCTACCACGCCGAGGCGTTTGGTTTTGACAACGTCATGTTCATTCAGGATTATATCGAGAAACTCGATGAACTCGGGCTGGAAAGCGGCAGCTTCGATGTCATCGTATCGAATTGCGTGATCAATCTATCACCCGATAAAGATGCGGTGCTTCGCGAAGTGCATGGTCTGCTCAAACCGGGCGGAGAATTCTATTTCTCCGATGTCTATGCCGACCGCAGAGTGCCTTACGAGATACACAATGATCCGGTGCTGTACGGTGAATGCCTGGGCGGCACCCTGTATTGGAACGATTTTATTAGTCTGTCGAAGAGACACGGCTTTAGCGACCCCAGGCTGGTCATTGACCGGCCGCTCGACATTACCGATGCCAAACTGGCTGCGCGGGTCGGCAACATTCGATTTTTCACAGCGACCTATCGGCTGTTCAAGCTGGATAGGCTGGAATCTGCATGCGAGGATTATGGGCAGGCAGTGATTTATCTCGGCACGATACCCGTGCATGCGCATCGCTTTGTCCTCGATCGGCATCACGATATTGAAGCAGGGCGTATTTTTCCGGTGTGCGGAAACACATGGCGCATGCTGCATGACACACGCTTCCGCCAGCACTTCCAGTTCATCGGTAACTTTAATCAGCACTACGGAATTTTTCCCGGTTGCGGCAGTGACATACCGTTTGTACAAGATAAAAGCTCAGCCACTTCCGGTTGCTGTTAAATTGAACGAAAACGAATGAAATGACTTGTCCGCAAGAAATCTGGCGATGTGCCATGGAGCCAGAAGGATATTGTTCTGTGATGTATCAGAACGAAATGAAAAAGTTTCTGGCTGAGTGTTTCGGCACTTTCTGTCGCGTCTTCGCAGGGACAGGAGCCATTATCATCAACGATATTTCAGGCGGTTCCGTTACTCACGTTGGCGTTGCGCTTACATTCGGCCTCGTGGTTCTATCCATCATTTACGCCGTTGGCGACATCTCCTGCGCGCACCTGAACCCTGCTGTCACTATCGGTTTTTTTGCGGCCCATCGATTCAGCGGGCGGTTCGTATTGCCTTACATCGTGAGCCAGAGCTCCGGCGCACTTGCAGCCGGCTTTCTCTTGCCGGGGCTTTTCCGATCTCATGGTTCACTGGGTGCAACGCTACCCACCGGATCTGATGCTCAATCATTCATTCTTGAGTTGGTGCTTACGGCCATCCTCATGTTTGTCATCTTGAGAGTGTGCAGCGGCTCACGAGAGCGCGGCATTACTGCCGGGATTGTGGTCGGCTCCGTCATCGCGCTGGAGGCTCTTTTTGCTGGACCTATTTGCGGCGCTTCCATGAATCCTGCTCGATCATTTGCGCCAGCCTTGGTTTTAGGTCAGTATTCAAGCCTCTGGATTTACCTTGCGGCTCCAACTATAGGCGCTCTGTTGGGCGTTGGCTTATGCCGCTGTATGCGCGAGGAGGGTCGTTGTGCATCCACGAAGAAAATAGACTAACAAGATCAAGCGAATCTCTGCCCCCGCTTTTCCTCTCAATGC
Source organism: Gallionella sp. (assembly GCA_049799235.1). Lineage (GTDB taxonomy): Bacteria > Pseudomonadota > Gammaproteobacteria > Burkholderiales > Gallionellaceae > Gallionella. The sequence goes on along the minus strand of JBARHM010000283.1, from coordinate 2,934 downwards.
CGTCCTGGGCGCGGCTTCAGTAAGTGTTATTCAATTCTGATTTGGCTAATGCCTGCACGTCATCCAGGTCAAACATTTCATTAATCGACGCGCGCCACATTTTGTCTTTGATGCTTGCGATGCAAAGTTCTGTGCAACAAAGGCATGCATTTCACTAAAGCATCAGGACCTGTTGACTTGATATTCTGGTGTATGGGTCAGTGAGCCGATTCACATGCAAAATGATTCCAAGTGCAACCAATCTTATAGACGCTATCAGTATGCTTCAATCAAGCAATTCGTGTTCTTGAGGTGGGATGAGTAGACGGACTGTTCGAAAATTATGAGCAATTGGCCAATATCGAAAGCACCTAAGGTGCGTTGCAGACTGCGAGGCTTTATTGCATCAGGCGATTTTGTGAAACATTGTAGCTATTTGATATAGATCAAAAAGGGGTTTATTGGCTATGCTATATTTTGCTCACGTTGGACAGCAATAATTTGTCCAGCGGAAGTTTTAAAGTTGTACTGGCAGCGTGTTTGCGAGCCAAAATCGAAACCAGTATAACAGTGTATAGATGTAGCACTGAGCACATTGGGTCGATACAAATAAAATAATAATTCCAAATTGTTTTTTTATCCACAGAATTTTAGAAGATTGAAAGGAGTGCAATATGAGATTGCTAGCAGTCACCGTTTCCCTTGGAGCGGCTTTGCTGGTTATGACGACAGCACCCAGCTACGCGGCTGGTGGGGATGCAATTTTCAAGAAGAGTTGCGCAAGCTGTCATTACACTGATGGCCCTGCAAAGGAGAAGACGATAGCAGATCAGTTGGCAAAGAAGGGGCCAGAGCTATGGTATGCCGGCAGCAAGTTTAAGAAAGATTGGCTTGCGGCATGGTTGCAGAACCCCAAACCGATACGCCCGATGAAATATAACTCAATCACTGAGAAGAACAAGGGCGACCATCCCAAGCAGTCGGCTGGAGATGCGGCTGCAACTGCGGATTTTCTGATGGGTTTGACCTCGCCGGAAGTCAAGGCAGGCGTAATAAAACCCAGTGCGTCCGTACAAGGCAAATCTATTTTCGTTAAGAAAATGCCCTGTGGTGGGTGTCACGAATATTCAGTGAAGGGTGAGGCGCACGGCGGGAAGGCTGGGCCTAGTCTGATTGGAGCCAGCAAGCGGTTGAACCCTGACTGGGTTTACGCCTACTTGGCAAACATCAAGGTATTCAAGCCGGTTCGGGATATGCCTGATTTTGGCAGCGTTCTTAGTCCGAAAGATATGGAGAACGTAGCGGCTTATGTGGCTACTTTCGAATAATGCGAACGAACGGAGGAACAAACTCATGTCGAAATTTGTAGCAATATCCACCATTGCGCTTGGTTTGGCCCTGAGTGCAGGGGGTTCAGCACAGGCGGAAGACACAAAACAGATGTTCGATTTCTATTGCGCCCAGTGTCACGGGGTCAAGGGTGATGGTAAAGGCATCAACGTAGGGCCGGATTTCGCCACTGACCCGCGCAACTTTACCAATGCAGCAGATATGGAGAAACGATCCGATGAGGATATCAGGGGGGTCATCAAGGACGGCGGCCCGTCCATCAGTAAATCGCCATTGATGCCGCCTTGGGGTGCAACCTTGTCTGCGGCGCAAGTGGATGATCTGCTGGCCTATATTCGTAAACTGTGCAATTGCAAGGGTAAATAGGGCGTACAGCCAAGATGAAGTATCTAAACAAAAAGTATCTTGCTGACACTGTTATTTTTTCCGGGATGCTGGTGAATGTTATCTTCATTTGCCTGATCCTTTATTACTTTGTCCTGTAGTTGGTAAGGAAGTACCCGAAAGGGGTGATGATTCCCTTTTTAGGGAAAATGTGTACCCATAAAAGGCAGATAAAACGCTGAGAGAAGGGCTAGAGTATGAGCACTGATGAAAGCAATACAGATGTACGCGGAACAACGAAGTACCCATGGGCAGGGCCGGCCTTATTTACGTCGGTTCTGATTGCTGTGATCATTTTTTTTGTGTGGTTCTTAAAGGCGTAACGACATGAAAGCTTATCTTTTACCGTTAGTGGGTGCATTTATTGTCTTTGCGATCGTATTTCTTGCCTTGGATTTCTCCATCATGAAACTTCAGGGATTGGCGCTGGTATATCACCATTAAGGTACGCACAGGCGTTCAAAAACAGATGCCGATCTTGCAATTAAGGAACATTAGAATAATCGGGAGTAGATCTTGCAAATACGGAATATAAGAATAATCGGCGGAGCACTTTTATTGGCTGTTTTGGCGATGTTTATGCTGCCAGCCTTCATGCCTGCCGCGAACGCGTCCGAGGCGGCAGCGCCCGCAGCAGCAGCGGCTCCGGCAACGGCGGCTCCGGCAACGGCGGCTCCGGCAGCAGCTAAAACAGACGCTGTTCCAGACGCAAAAGCGGTAACTTACCCACCCGCGCCAAAATTGACTGCAGCTGATTACCCCACTGTCTCGAGTGTGAATCCCCGGGTGGCGGTGTGGCTGGTAGCTCAGTTACACCTTTGGTTCGGGGCATTTGTTGTAGCGGTGCCGATGTTCGTGTTTATCATCGAGGCCATCGGCATGGCGACCCGGGATGAGCGCTACGACAACATGGCTTATGAATTTATCAAGGTCAGCATTACTGCCTACTCGCTCACTGCGCTTTTGGGGGGCTTGCTATCCTTTAGCCTGGTTCTCTTCTATCCAGACCTGTTCAAATATCTGGCTATAATCTTTAAGGGCAGCATGTTTGCGTACGCGCTGCTGTTCTTCGCCGAGAGCGCGGTCTTGTACATTTATTATTATGGTTGGCACTGGCTACAGGGCGGGAACAAAAAATGGGTGCACCTGACCTTTGGTTTATTGCTCAATGCGGTCGGTTGCCTGCTGATGTTCCTGGCAAATTCATGGACGACCTTCATG
>JBARHM010000282.1:0-2052 GCA_049799235.1 Gallionella sp. | reverse complement strand
GGTCCGGGTATGCCGAAACTGTATGCATGACAATTAAGCGGGCGGTCGAAGTTTTCCTTCAAACTAACATGTTGGAGAGTATACCCCTCATTCGGGTTATATTGTTGCTCCCCCATTATAGTTATAGACATCAAAACTGCCAATTGTGCCTAATGAAAACCTTGAAAAATTGGTCTTGATGGCCAATACCGGATGTTCCCAGAACGCGATACACCATGAAGATCTGCATCGTATCCGACAGTCATGATCGTGCAGAACCGCTCGCAGCGGCTGTTGCGAAAGCACAGTCGGACGGTGCACAAGCTGTCATTCATTGCGGCGACCTGATCGGTGCGAACACGCTGCGTGCTCCATCAATCTCGGTGTGCCTCTGCACGTGGTACACGGCAACAATCTCGGCGATGCAATGACTATGCATAAAATGATGTCGAAGTCCGGCGGAATGCTGACCTATCATGGGCAGGATGCTGAATTGGAGCTCGGCGGCAGGCGCATTTGCAACCCACTACCCTCACTATGGCCGCGGCATAGCCTGTACAGGCGATTACGATCTGGTTTGCTGCGGTCACAGCCATGTCGCGGAGATCATCCGGCAAGCCAATATCAAGGGAGGGCAGACTTTTCTGGTCAACCCGGGTTCGGTTTCCGGTATAGGCGCCCCCAGCGCAGCTGAGGCTTACACCTGGATTTTGGGAGATTTGGCCAGCATGACTTTCGAAATTCAAACGTTGAAGTATTGACGATGTCAACAGCCTGTATAATTCGGTTTCCTGGTGAAAAAAATTATTACCAACGGAGGTTCGCGTGACCAGTTCAATTGCAACCAACCAGACCATCCTGGTCGTGGGTGGCGGGATAGGCGGTATGACGGCGGCACTGGAAGCTGCTGAATAAAGCTGCAGCAGATCTCCGAACGGAAAAAATAATGACTTCCTCACTCGCCCCTATGGTTTGAGGTGGTCATCGCTCTCAGTGCATACTCTCCACTAGACTGGCAACTGTTTCTGGGTCTATGATCGCGTCATGACTGATTCGAACAATTCCGGTATTTGGAGCACAACATGCAACATATGACACCCAAGGAAGCCTTTGAATTCTTGCAGGCCAATCCCGAAGCGGTATTCATCGATGTGCGCAGCGAGATGGAACACATGTTTGTCGGTCATCCCCAAGGCTCTATCCTTATCCCATGGGTGGACGGACCGGAATGGGAGATCAACCCCCATTTCGTTTCGCACGTAAAAAAAGCCGCCAGCGCGAATCGTCCTGTCGTGCTGATCTGCCGCTCTGGCCGCCGTTCAGTGGATGCGGGATTGGCTTTGGAAAAAGCCGGTCTTACGGAAGTGTACAACGTGTTGCACGGATTTGAAGGCGATCTGGATGATGGGCATCACCGGAATTCTCACAACGGCTGGCGGTTTGAAGGACTGCCCTGGGAACAAACCTGAAACGTACTTCGCCTTTCCATTCCCTCTCCCTTGATGGGATAACCAGCGACTTGGCGGCTTTGCTGCCTAGTCGAATGGCTATAACCAACCACTTGGCAACCGTCTTCTGGTTGCTTAGTGGGATGGCTAGTAGTTTCACCAGTAGTTCCATCAGAGGGCTCGGGATAACCAATGACTTGCCCAGTGTATTTTGCTGGGTTAGTCAGATGGCTAGTAGTTTTATCAGAGAGTGACCGAATGGACTTAACTATGACCACGATTCCCGATTTCACCGATGCCGAACAAAAGCTCGTCTCTTCTACCTTTGCCAGTTCTTCTATTCGGAGACTGAACAATTCGGAACCGGCCACGACGATTACCATGGCCCGGTAGTGATCTGACCCAAGTTTAATCTTAGGAAACGCCGATTAAGTCCCCCGTTCGTGGTGAGCCTGTCGAACCATGAATGGAGATCGTCAAATGTTCATTATGTTAGCTTGCCAACCCTTCGACATTGGCCTTTAGTCCTGAGCTTGTCGAAGGGTCAGGGCGAACGCACTTATTCGGTGTTTCCCTAACTTGGCGTCAGCCGGCAACTGCAGCCAATGATTCGGGATGCTTGGCA
>JBARHM010000281.1:0-4741 GCA_049799235.1 Gallionella sp. | reverse complement strand
TGACGAAGCCCATGTGAGAAATCGAGGAATATGCCACCAGTTTCTTCATGTCGGTCTGGGTCAATGCCACCAGGCCTATATATACCACCGCGATCAGCGACAGCGCGATCATCACCCCGGCCAATTTATGGCTGGCATCCGGCACAATCGGCATCGAGAAGCGGATGAAACCGTAGGCACCCACTTTCAGCATGATCGCGGCCAGAATCACCGAGCCGCCGGTGGGCGCTTCGACGTGCGCATCGGGCAGCCAGGTATGCACCGGAAACATCGGCACTTTCACGGCGAAAGCAAAGAAGAACGCGACGAAGATCAGTATCTGCGCAGTCATAGGCAGCGTTACGTGATGGAAGTCAAGTATTGCAAAGCTGCCGCCAGACTGGTTGTAAAGATAGATCAGCGCAACCAGCATCAGCAAGGAACCCAGCAGGGTATACAGGAAGAACTTGACCGCTGCATACACGCGATTCTGGCCACCCCATACGCCGATGATCAGGAACATAGGGATCAGCATGGCTTCCCAGACTACATAGAACAGCACCGCATCAAGGGAAGCGAACACACCGATCATGAGCCCCGACATGATCAGAAAGGAAGCCATGTATTGGGCGACGCGCTTTTCGATCACTTTCCACCCGGCAAGCACCACGATGGGGGTGAAGAAAGCGGTGAGCAGGATGAACAGCACCGAGATGCCGTCGACGCCGAGGTTGTAGTGGATATTGAAGCGGGTGATCCAGTCATGCAGTTCGACGAACTGCATCTCGGACGTGTCTCGCACAAAGCCCGTGTACAGCGGGATAGTTACCAGAAAACCGAGCAGCGAACCGACCATCGCAAGGATGCGCGCCAGCCCGGCGTTTCTGTCGTCGCCTGTGGCCAACACCAGAATGCCGAAAATGATCGGCAACCAGATCGCTATGCTAATTGCGGGTAACCCAAAAATCATGCTGTCATTCCTTCACTTTTATTCAACCCCTCCCGGCCTCCCCTTGTCAGGGGAGGAGCTCATCTTCCCCATGACAAGGGGGATTGAGGGGGTTTAGGCTTTTGCCTTATTCAAACCAGTTGCGCACGCTCAGCAGCACGAATACGCCGATGATCATGAAAAACGCATAATGATAGATATAGCCGGACTGCAGGTGCCTGATCACTCCGGAAAACATTCCCACCAGTTTTGCCGTGCCGTTCACAATTACCCCGTCGATCATCTTCACGTCACCGGACTGCCACCGGAATCGGCTCACGCCACGCGCACCGCCGGCAAAGAACCAGTCGTTGAAACGGTCAAAGTAATACTTGTTGTCCAGCAGGGTGTAAATGAACTTGAAACGCTTCTGGATCGCGGCAGGAATGTCCGGGCGTTTCAAATAAAAGAATGCCGCGGTCACCACACCTGCAAGCGCCAGATACAACGGCAGGGTGCTGAACGCGTGCAAGGCCATCATGAACGGATACTCGATCACCTCATGGTGCAATATCGCTTCCAGCGTATGGCTCTTGCCGACAACAATCGCATCGAGGAAATAATTGGTGTGCAGTATCGGATCAAAAACTATATAGCCTATTACTACCGAAGGAATCGCCAACAGGATCAGTGGCAGCGTGACTACCCAGGAAGTTTCGTGCGGTTTCTGCCCGGGTGCCAGGCCGTGATGCTCATCGTGCGCAACTGCGTCATGCCCATGATCATGATGTGCCTTGCCGAAACGTTCCTCGCCATGGAATACAAGGAAATACATCCGGAATGAATAGAATGCAGTGACGAATACTCCGGCCATCACCGCAAAGTAGGCAAATCCTGAGCCGGGCAACTGCGACATATGCGCAGCTTCGATGATACTTTCCTTGGAGTAGAAGCCGGAAAAGAACGGCGTGCCTATCAATGCCAGCGAACCGATCAGCGAGGTGATCCAGGTGATCGGCATGTATTTCCGCAAACCGCCCATGTTGCGGATGTCCTGATCATGATGCAAGGCGATGATCACGCTGCCTGCGCCCAGGAACAACAATGCCTTGAAGAAGGCATGCGTCATCAAATGAAATATCGCCACCGAATAAGCCGACGCGCCAAGCGCCACGGTCATGTAACCCAGCTGGGACAAGGTGGAATAGGCCACCACGCGCTTGATGTCGTTCTGGATCATGCCGAGAAAACCCATGAACAGCGCGGTGATCGCGCCTATCACCATGACGAAGGATAGTGCCGTGTCGGACAACTCGAACAACGGCGACATGCGTGCCACCATGAAGATGCCGGCCGTCACCATCGTTGCGGCGTGGATCAGCGCGGAGATCGGTGTCGGGCCTTCCATTGAGTCTGGCAGCCAGACATGCAACGGGAACTGCGCCGACTTGCCCATTGCTCCGATGAACAGCAGGATACATATCGCGGTGAGCAAACCGACCGACATGCCGGGTATCGGGGCGATGTCATTGGCATAGTCAGCAGCATTGGCGAATACAGCGGCGTAATCGAGCGTGCCGAAAACCATCAGCACCAGCCCGATGCCGAGAAGAAATCCGAAGTCACCGACACGGTTCACAAGAAAAGCCTTGAGGTTGGCGTAAATCGCGGTCGGCCGGTCATACCAGAAGCCGATCAACAGGTAGGATACCAGCCCCACCGCTTCCCAACCGAAGAACAACTGCATGAAGTTGTTGGCCATCACCAGCATCAGCATCGAGAAGGTGAACAGCGAGATGTAGCTGAAGAACCGCTGATAGCCCGGGTCTTCTTCCATATACCCTATGGTATAGATATGCACCATCAGCGACACGAAGGTCACCACCAGCATCATCGTAACGGTAAGCCGGTCTATCAGGAAACCGACCTGGAAGCTGGTATCTCCCGAGATCAGCCAGGTATATACAGGGCCGTTGAACAGATTGCCTGCCAGCACATCATTGAAGATCGCCAGTGAGGCGAAGAAGGAAGCGAACATCAGCGCTATGGTGACGCGATGCGACCAGACGCGCCCCAACATGTTGCCGAACAGGCCGGCAACGATCGCTCCGAGCAAAGGCGCCAGAGGTACAAGCAGATAGAGGCTCAGCATACCCATCAACCTTTCAGACTGTCGAGATCATCGACATTGATCGTGCTCAGATTGCGGAACAAAACCACCAATATCGCCAGACCGATGGCAGCTTCCGCAGCGGCAACGGTCAAGATGAAAAACACGAAGACTTGTCCTGCGGAGTCGCTCAAATAGTGCGAGAACGCCACGAAATTGGTGTTCACCGCCAGCAGCATCATTTCGATCGCCATCAGCAGCACGATCAGATTTTTGCGGTTCAAAAAGATGCCGACCACACTGATGGCGAACAGCAGGGCACTCAGTACGAGATAATGTGAAATGGTCAACATGTTGTTCTTGCTCCCTTAATCCCAAAAACGGCGATTAGCCACGGATATACACGGATTACCACCAATAAAACAAGGCATTGTGGGAAGCCGTACGGGCGACATATGAATCGCCCCTGCCATTTGATAATCAGTGTTCATCTGTGTAAATCCGTGGCCTATCTGCTTTTTAGAGGTTAATTGGTTTGCTTTGCCGCTGAATCTTTACGGTCGGTCTGCATGGTCACGATGCGCAAGCGATCCGCTTTCCTGACCGAGACCTGCTCCGAAACCACCTGCGACTTGGCGTCCTTGCGCCGCCGAAGTGTCAATGCGATCGCTGCCACCATCGCCACCAGCAGGATCACCGCGGCGACCTCGAATGGATAGACATAATCTGTATAGATCAGCCGGCCCAGCTCCTTGGTATTGCTGTAATCGGGCATATGCTTGATAGCGACCATCCCCTTGGATGTATCTTTTGAACCCAGCACCCAGATCATCTCGAAAGCCATCAAACCAGCCAGCGCAGCACCGAATGGAAGCCAGCGCCAGAAACCCTCGCGCAAACGCACAAGATTGATGTCCAGCATCATCACCACGAACAGGAACAGCACCATCACCGCACCGACATACACGAGCACCAGAGTGATGGCGAGGAATTCCGCTTCGAGCAACAGCCAGATGCCTGAGCTGCTGATGAACGCCATCACCAGGAACAGCACCGCGTGCACCGGGTTGCGCGCGGTGATCACGCGCACAGCCGCGAACAGCAGCAATGTCGCGAATCCGTAGAACACGACGGTTTCAAAGTTGCCGGTTAAAAAATCCATGAACTTGCCCTTTACGCTTGAGAAGAGATAAGGGGGAAGGGAGAAGGGTAACACCCTGATGACGCGTCGTACTTCTCACCCTTCCCTCTTCTCCCATTACCCTTCACCATCATCCCTTCTCGGTACTTCGCATCCGCCGCGCGGTCTTTAGCGATCTGCTCTTCATATTTATCGCCCACCGCCAGCAGCATCGGCTTGGTGTAATACAGGTCGCCGCGCTTTTCACCGTGATACTCGAATATGCGGGTCTCTACGATCGCATCGACCGGACAGGATTCCTCGCAGAAACCGCAGAAGATGCACTTGGTCAGGTCGATGTCATATCGTGTGGTGCGGCGCGTGCCATCCTCGCGCTCGGCCACCTCGATCTTGATCGCCAGTGCCGGACAGACCGCTTCACACAGTTTGCAGCCGATGCAGCGCTCCTCGCCATTGGGATAACGCCGCTGCGCATGCAGACCGCGGAACCGAACACTCTGCGGGGTCTTCTCTTCAGGGAACTGGACGGTGATCTTACGCGCGAAAAAATACCGGCCGGTCAGCGCCATACCCTTGACCAACT
>JBARHM010000280.1:0-4092 GCA_049799235.1 Gallionella sp. | reverse complement strand
GACTTCACGCAATGCCAGCAGAACTTTTTCCAGCGCGTCGGGGGTGTGCGCATAATCCACGATTACCGTCGGCTGCTGCTCATTTCCCACCCGCTGCATTCGTCCGGCCACGGCATGCACATTGCTTATTGATTGCACCGCATCGCTCAAGCCGACGCCGCTTACCAGCAATACCGCCAGCGTACCCAGCAAATTCGCGGCATTGAATCGTCCGATCAGCGCGCTATTCAACTTTGCTCCACCCCAGCTGGTATGAACATCCAGCTGCAATCCTTTACCGCTCATTTCGACCAGGTGGCCGTAAACCATTCGGATGCCCAGTTTTCCGGCAAGTTGAATGGCAGCATCGCTCATGCCGTAACCGATCGCCTCGACGGTTTCATCCCTCAGTTGTTCAGCCAGCTTCGCGCCGAACTCGTCGTCGAGATTCAATACTGCATATTTCAGCCGATCCCATTCGAACAGTTTGCGTTTGGTCGCCGCATAGCTTTCCATATCTCCGTGATAATCGAGATGATCACGGCTCAAATTGGTGTGCAGAGCCACATCGAAACGCACACCATTCACCCTTCCCTGCGCCAGTGCATGGGAGGACACTTCCATCGCAACGGCTTGCGCGCCATCGCGCAGATAATCTGCAAGCAGACCATGTACATGTACGGCATCAGGTGTGGTATTGGCACCGGCTTGCAGCTTGCCTGCAAACCCATTGCCCAACGTCCCGATCATTGCGCATCGCCTTGAATTGTCGCTCAGTGCCTGCGCCACCCAATGGCATGTCGAGGTCTTGCCGTTGGTGCCGGTGATACCCACCAACAATAATTTTTCCGAAGGCGAACCATATATCGCATCGGCCAGCCACCCAGTCTTGTGGCGTAGATCCGCAATACCGAGATTGGGTACTTGCCATGCATCGTTCCATTCGAAATGCCGCGACTCCCAGATCACCGCATTCGCGCCCTTCTCAATCGCATCTGAAATGAACTGCCTGCCATCCGTTTTCTCACCCGGGCAGGCGACGAAAGTATCTCCCTTCTGTACGGCGCGACTGTCAGTCACCAAATGGGTGATGGGAACTTTCAGCTTCGCCAATTGTTCAAGAGGAAACATCACACTTCCTCCCTGATGATATCCTTGGGAGGCACAATAACGTTATCCAGCGGAGCATCGTTAGGCACATTGAGCGCATGCAGCGCCCCTTCCGTAACTTTGCTGAAAACCGGCGCAGCCACCAGACCACCGTAATACTCATCGCTGCTCGGCTCGTCTATCATCACAGCCACCACCAGACGCGGATTTGATGCCGGGGCAATACCGACGAACGAAGCGACATAGCGGTTGACATATCGTCCGTCCTCCAGCTTGTGCGCGGTTCCGGTCTTTCCCGCCACACGATATCCGGATACTTGTGCCAATGGAGCAGTTCCACCGGGGTGAGTTACCGACTCGAGCATATTTATCAGCGCGCGGGTAGTGCGTTCGGAAAAAACCTTTTTGCCTGCCGCCGGTTCATCCAGTTTGAGCAGCGATATTGGTTTCAACTCTCCATTGCTGGCGAAGATGGTATAGGCACGCGCCAGCTGCAACAGGCTTACCGAAATGCCATGTCCATAGGATATGGTGGCCTGCTCGATGGGGCGCCAGGTTTTGGGTTCCCGCAATTTTCCCGCTGCTTCACCAGGAAAGTTGCTGCCTGTCTGAACACCGAAACCACTCTCCGAAAGGCCCTGCCAGAGCACCTCAGATTTCAACGACAAGGCCACTTTGGCCGCCCCGACATTGCTGGATCTTTGTATGATCTGCGAGACGGTCATCATCGCAGCCGGATGCTGGTCGTGAATCTTCCTGTTATTGACAGTGAACACACCGTTCTCTGTATTGATCAGGGTATTCGGACGCACCTTGCCCGTCTCTATCGCCGTTGCCACTGCAAACGGTTTCATCGTGGAACCCGGCTCGAACAGATCTGTTATCGCCCTGTTGCGCATGCTCTTGTTGCTGGCGTTATTGCGGCTGTTGGGGTTGTAGCCGGGATAGTTGGCGAGTGCCAGTACTTCACCGCTGCGCGCATCGAGAACGACTACCGCACCGGATTTGGCTTTATGCTGCCTGACGGCATACTCCAGTTCCCGGTAGGCAAGATGTTGTACATTGCTAGCCAGGCTAAGGACAATGTCGCTACCTGGCTTGGACACATGAAGACTGCCTGCATCCTCAACGATGTGCCCGCGCCTGTCCTTGATGACGCGCTGGCTGCCTGGTTTGCCTGCAAGCTGTTCCTGCAATGCCAGTTCCATGCCCTCTTGACCGTTATCATCCTGTCCGGTAAAACCCAATACCTGTGCAGCTTCCGCGCCAGCTGGGTAATAGCGGCGATATTCGCGCTGCAGCATTATTCCGGGGATATTCAGGCCCACCACTTTCTCGACTTGGTCGGGAGGCAGTTGTCGCTTGAGATAGACGAAATCACGTGAAGTATCGAACAGACGGTCTTTAAGTTCATTCGTGTCCATCCCGAGGATTTGCGCCAATTTTCTTACTTGTTGCCGGTCAGCTTCCACATCCGATGGACTTGCCCAAACTGATTCCACCGGTGTGCTCACTGCAAGTGGCTCACCATTGCGGTCTGTTATCATGCCGCGGTGAGCGCTGACTTCAATCACCCGGCTATAACGCGCATCGCCCTTTTTCTGCAAAAAGTCGTCGTGTATACCTTGCAGATACACCCCGCGGCCGAGCAAGCCGGTCAAACCAGCCAGCATCAACATAAATAGTACTGTGGCGCGCCATCCCGGCAATATCGCCGTTATGTCGGTATGTGCGCGTGCCGCGTAATTCATTGTTGTGGCTATACTCCGTTAACGCTCATTTAAGCTATATCAATCGCTATACTCACTTCCCGTTTGCAGAATCTGCAACAGATGCGATGGGGCGAGGCAAGGAGTGATTCAACTTTATGAATTGAACCTGCCCGTTCTTCGGCAATTGCATCTTTAACCGTTGTGTTGCAACCTTTTCAACGCGCGCCGGATTTGCCCAGGTACTTTGCTCCAGTTGCAATTGCCCCCATTCCACATCCATCTGCTGCGCGTACTCTTTTTCTTTCTGCAATTCGATATACAATTTGCGAGCTTTGTGCTGCGAGGTGACCACGCTTAATGCGCACATCACCACTGCCACCGTCAGCAGGGTATTCAGACCTTTACTGCCAGGCGACATCGCTTCGCTCCGCAACTCGCATCACCGCACTGCGCGCGCGTGGATTGTCTTTCAATTCCATTGCACCGGCGCGCACCGCCTTGCCAATCAATTTCAACCTGCCCCGCGGAATTTCGCTGGCACGTACCGGAATATCGCGCGGAAATTTGTCTCCTGCTGCCAGGTCGCGCATGAGGTGCTTCACGATCCGATCTTCCAGCGAATGAAAGCTGATCACCACCAAGCGCCCTCCGCTCTTCAGGTGCTTCACGCAGCTTGGCAATATCCCCGCAAGCTCCTCGAGTTCATGGTTGAGATAAATCCGTATAGCCTGAAATGTGCGTGTCGCCGGATTCTGACCTGACTCACGGGTCCGTACCGCTTTGCCAACCAGTTCGGCGAGTTGCTGCGTAGTATCGATGGGCTGTATTTTGCGCGCCGCAACAATCGATCTTGCAATCTGCTTAGCAAACCGTTCTTCGCCGTAATCATGTATAACCTCCCCAAGTAAACCCTCTTCCACCGTCGCCAGCCATTGCGCTGCGGTAATACCGCTGCTGACATCCATGCGCATATCCAGCGGTGCATCAAAGCGAAAACTAAATCCACGCTCTGCGTCATCCAGCTGCGGTGACGACACTCCCAGATCGAGCAGAATGCCATCCACCATTTCCACGCCCTGCTTGCTCAACACCTCCGCCAACCGCACGAAGCTGCTGTGCACTATCCGAAATCGACGATCCCTCCATTGCCTGCCCACCGAAATCGCTGCCGGATCTTTGTCCAGCGCAATCAATATTCCGTTGCCACCTAATCGTTCCAGGATGAGCTTGCTGTGACCGCCGCGACCGAACGTGCCGTCCACATAAATGCCTTCCGGCTTGATAGCAAGTG
>JBARHM010000279.1:0-1943 GCA_049799235.1 Gallionella sp. | reverse complement strand
GCCCTGGCATATGCTATTTGTTCGAAATGGTGAGCAGGGCCAATTGATTGCCTTTCCATTGCATGAGAAATGTGAAAGAATTGAAACATTAATATTATCGAATAGAGTGGCAAATGATAGACCGAGACGGCTACCGCCCGAATGTCGGCATCATTATCACGAATGACTTGAACCAGGTGTTCTGGGGGAAACGAGTGCGGCAGCATGCATGGCAATTTCCCCAAGGCGGCATACAGCATGGAGAAACTCCTGAGCAGGCGATGTACCGCGAGTTGTACGAAGAAGTGGGCTTGCTGCCGGAGCATGTGAAAATACTCGGGCGCACCCGCGACTGGATGCGTTATGAGGTTCCACAGAGCTGGAGCAAACGTGAATCGCGTGGCGGGTATCGCGGCCAGAAACAGATCTGGTTCCTGCTGCGTTTGATAGGTCGTGATTGTGATGTCTGTTTGCGGGCCAGTTCACATCCAGAGTTCGATGCATGGCGCTGGAATGATTACTGGCTGGACATCGAAGCGGTCATAGAATTCAAACGTGAAGTTTATGCGATGGCACTTAACGAGCTGGTTCGTTATCTTCCCTTGTCTGCACACAAAACAGAACACCAACATAATGGCCAGAAGTGATATTCGATTTCTTGATTTGTTTGTGATTTGTTTGTAGATTGAGCTTCATCAAGAATACTGCTCTTTTTGCGATTATTTTCTCAGGGATCATGCTTGTTCCGATTTTTCCTTATATTGCAAGATTCATAGTCAATTGAGGTTGACCTGCTTGAATTCACCCCGGTTAAAATTCATGTTCCCGCTGCCACATCGTGTCACGCTGATCGTGTTGTTGTTTGTTGCTGCCGGTTGTTCTGCCGTCAAAGATGAGGGTAATCCGGATGTTGGTTGGTTCGGCAGCGACAGCACGCTGCATACCATTGCAGAGCAGAAGATGGCCGGTGACAAAGTTCGTCCGACGGTAAGATATGCCGCGACCCTCCAAGTCAGCAGGTATGCGGATCAGCGCAATCAGAGCAATCCACGTTTGCTAGGAATCAGTACGCAGCTTATTCGCGGAGTCAGCGGCAGCCAGTTGTTGCTCGATCAGGATGTCGCGGACCTGGTGACGTCAGCGTTCAAATTGCAATTCGAAAAAGAAGGCTATCAATTGCTGGAAGAAAGCGGTGTTGGGAAAGCCATGTTCGAAGTCTCCGGGACGATCAAAGACTTGAATCTGAATGTCAAATATCGCGACGAGATCAACATTGCAATCGAGACTACCGTCAAGGATTTGCGAAACGGTGAAGTGGTCTGGTCCGGCTTGGTGACAGAGAAGCATGATCGCTTTGCCGGTGTTTCAGGAAACAACAAGGACGACGTAGTAGCGTACCTGGATGAGGAACTACGCGTCGCAAGCAATAAGACCGTGGCGGCAGTCAGCGCGTCATTGATGGCAGCTCATCCTGATTTGTTCAATCTGACCGCCGGTATACAGGCTATTCCCGGTGTATCGGTCTATGCCGTTCCGGTTGCAGCCGAGCCTGCATCGGGAAGCTCCGCCACCATCATGCCGACTGTTGGAACTCAGCCGGGTAGCGTGGCGCCTCTCCCCGAAAGGAAATCACCGGCCAGTGCAGGTCTGCTGGTGGTGAATACCAATCCAACACGCGCCAGAGTGTATGTTGACGGTGTGTACTATGGTTTATCTCCGTTGCGGGTAGAAATGGAGCCGGGCGTACATGCAGTCGAAGTGAGACTGAATAAATACAAAACGGCGACAGAGAAAGTATCGGTGCGTAAGGGCGATAATACCGAGATGGAATTGAGTCTGGAACGCTGATTTTGCGCCGTTTGCAGGGTGCGAGCTACACCGCTGATATATCAATGCTTGCCGGTACTGCCGAATCCCCCGCTGCCGCGCTCACTCAGCGGGAAGTCTTCCACAATGTTGAAATG
>JBARHM010000278.1:0-8486 GCA_049799235.1 Gallionella sp. | reverse complement strand
ATGCGATCCCGTTGCTCTGTCGAATATCCGGCTAACTGGCATAACTCTACGATGCAAGCGGTCAATTCCCGGTAGTCCGCACCCAGTGTCAGCAGTTCATTCGCAGCAGATGCGTATGGCTGCCCGGTCAGTGCTGCAATGATTGCTGGCTTGTGGCGGATCAATGTTGGCTTCCATGCCGCTATTATTTCCTTGTCGCCATTCAGTCGCAGGACTTCACCAGCCACAACTAGGCTTAATCCGGACTGTTTGCACCTCGCCAGGATCGCTTGAGCCGTAGAGTCGAATCGCCCGGCAGCTTCCAAGATAATTTGCTCTGCTGTCATATTTCCTCCAGGGTTGCTGATGTTGCGGATGTTGCGCCATCTATTGGAGGCTCTCCCATGGCAGAATTTTCTTCTGTTGTGTCATTTGTTACGCTTGTTACGCTTGCTAGGGGGTGAGAGGGAAGGTATCGAGACCACACATCAAATAAATCCTGCGATGTATAACCCTTATGGGTAGATATGCCGATTCGCACAGTCTTGGACTGGACACCATACTTTTTCAAGCGCCTGGCCAGTCCGCGTGAATCCAGCGGCCTACCCCTAAGATCACCCCAGGGTGCTTCCTCCATTTCGTTCAAGGTGCGAAGTATCTCTTCCGTGGCAATGGCTTCGCGGTCTTTGAATAACAAACGAAGATCACCAAGCAAACGTATTCCCAATGTCGGCTCTCTCCCCCTATGTGACGTAACATCGGTAACAGCAGCAACACGGGCACGTTCTGGCCACTCACCGCCAGCCGCGTCGGCAACAGCGATCAAGGGTTCCCAGGCTTCCGCCCGGCGGTCTGTTACGCCTTCGGGTAGTTCAGGCCAAGCATTGCCCACAGCCTCACCGACAGACTCAGCCCATGCAGCCAATTGATCTCGCAACTCGTGCCCTGGCAGTTCATATAGCCGCGACCGATAAGGTTCGATAGGTTCTGTCGCCGATCTGCGACGCATTCGGATAATGATCGACCTGGTGGTTATCGTGTCCGGCAAGTCGCCTATTCCTGCCAGCGCCACGGCTCCGAATACCTGGAAGTCCACCACATCATGCTTAGGCCCCACGCAACGGGGGATTGATGCGCCCCGCCTATATCCTGCATTCAGCATGGCACGCAGTTCCTCGTTCTGATCGTCCTTGCCGCGAGCCGTAAATATAGTGTCCGTCTCATCCAGCAGCAACGTGATCTGCTCTTGTGCCAACTTTCGGAATATCGAAGCAGGGGAGGGTGACAAGCACAGCATTGAGTGGGGCGTGAGTAGTTCAAGGATTTCCAGCACTCTCGACTTGCCGGATTCAGGTTCAGCACTTATCACCGCCAAACGTGGCGTTGTGTGGAAATGTTCGATCATGTGCGCGTGTGCTGCCCATAGTGTCGCCGTCTCAAGGTTGGCTATTGATGGAAAGGCAATGAAGCTCGCCAGGAAGTCGCGCACAGCATCCAACAGTTC
This sequence comes from Gallionella sp., assembly GCA_049799235.1. Classification (GTDB taxonomy): domain Bacteria; phylum Pseudomonadota; class Gammaproteobacteria; order Burkholderiales; family Gallionellaceae; genus Gallionella. The sequence goes on along the minus strand of JBARHM010000278.1, from coordinate 7,003 downwards.
CGCGCCATCCATCGCCTTGCCCATGGTTTTCGGTTTGCCTTGATCGCGCTGTACTGCTATAGCGTCCAAAAATTCCCTTGCATCAGCGCTCATACCAGCTCCTCCTCAAAATTTTCTACGGCAGCAAACGCGGCATCGCGGATGCGTTCTTCGGCTTGAATGTGCTTAACCATCAAAACAGTAATATCGTTACCTGTAAGGGCTGGTGAAACTTCACTGACTGGGCGGATCGGCAGGCCGAGTTCAAGAATGAGACTGTTGACCGCTTCAACAAGCTCGGTGATTTTGTCCAAGCCAACTCGGATACGGCCTAAGTCGGCAAGTTGCTCATCACTCAGTAGGCCGGTTAAGTCCGACTGATAGGGTGGGCGGCTCACGGTGAACCCCCGGTGAGTATTTCGATGCCTGCAATGAAATAGTTTTCCAGTTAGCCATGATGCCTTGCATGGAGTTCATTTCGGCGGCTTCAACATCCTTGGCACGTTCCCAAACGGAAAGGTCAATTAGCATTAATATCTGCGCCTCGACGCGCTCACGCAGAACAATACGTGACAGCGCATCCAGCTCCCAGCACCGATGCCCGAAGTTGTCCACGAACCATTTGTATCGCGGGTCTTTGGACTTGCTTAAAGCCTCAAATGGTGGGAGTTGAGAATTTGCGCCCACATCGCTGGCCTCTAGTGCCACACGGACAATGCGAGCAACTCCGCAATATCTCTTAAGTCGGCGCGGCAAGTCCACCTCGGACATTTGCATACCCGATGGATCCCAGTCCCCCACATAAAGCACGGTGAGCGGCTTTTCGTTCGACATAGTTTCCGTTGCGATTTCATGCAAAGCGGTTGCTGATCCGTAGCCGTGCATGACGCGAAAGATCACGCCGTACTCGTTCAGGATCGGCGCAAGCGTTCCCCGAATGGTTCCCTTTTCTGACCAGACTTCAACGCGGTTTCGTTGATCTTCCCAATAGTTTTTGCGGTACTGTTGCACAGCCGCGCGGATGATTCCCTCCGGGTTGCTCCATGATGGAATAGTCTCGCCCTCGCGTGTCTCATCAACGATCCAGGACCAGTCCAATAAGCTATTCTCACGCGCCCACACTAGTTGCGTGCCCACGGCGTTGGTGTGCTTCTTGTCCATCGACGGGATCAGCTTGCGAATGAATAGCTGATAACATACGGCACGGACTGTCGCTGGCTGGATTTCTTCGAGAATAGTTCTCGCAACCGCGATCAACTCTTTTGACTTCTGCGACTTGCCACGGCCACGGCGTGCGTGGAATGATGGGTGTCTCATGGCGCACCTCACGCAGCTTGCGCTTCGCGTGATTGGGCTTCCAACTTTTTTTGCCAACGATCGGCGGCCTCTATCGTGATAATCGGACGCTTGCCAATTTTTAAAGTATCGGGGGCTTGGCCAGACTTTTGAAGGTTGTAAAAAGTTGCCCGTGAAAATCCATAAGCCTTGCAAAAATCACTGATCGAATATGCGCGTTGTTCTACTGACATGATTGCCTCCGTTGATGATTACGCAAACAGACTTGCCTGCGTCTACGGAAACAATTTAATTGGGGACTGTGCTCATGTCACCGTACAAAGTTTGGCAGTTTTGTACGGTGCTAGGATTGGCGTTACTTGCGGGATTGTCTCTGGCTAACTATTTGGTCGATCACAGCTACAGATGTTTTGAGTTCGTCTGCTAAAACTGCTTTAACCCTGTCTGATGGCGTGTCACCATGCAAACGCTCGCCGGGATCGGCTTGCTGCTCCAAAAATAGCATCAGCTTGTATTGTTTGCGAATTTGCTCCTTCGGCAACGCACGCCCTTTCCGTGGCTTGATGCGCTGATAAATCAGGTCGATTAAAAACTTTTTCACGGTATCCGGTAGCGGGTCTCCGTCAGCATCACGCAGTCCGGCAATTTCTTTTTCCAAAAATGCCGTGACGGATGCGCCGTCTTTCCATGCGCCGATTGATATTTGCCAGAGTTCGGGTTTATTTTCCTCGTTCATACCGCACCTGCATTTGAAATTGGCTTAACCACAACGCGAAGCACTGGGGCTGTACGTTCTACCAAGTCGCGGCGTGTCAGTGCGATAAATTTTCCATAGTTGGATTCAATCATTCGGACACTGGTTCCAACATTTTCAGCCACCAAGGTTAAGGGCATTCCAAGCTCGATTGCTCGGCTGATATATGTATGCCTCAAAGTGTAGAAGCTTGCGCTTGCAGGAAGCCCAGCGGCTTGCAGTGCTGCTTTCATGGGGCGGTGTTGCCCGCTCTTTCCCCATCGTGTACCGTCCGATCGCGGCAACAGAATATCGCGCGGCCTTTTGCCGGCGGCCAGACGTTTGAAGAATGCGACCGCCTCGGCGGTCAAAGTCGTTATTCTTGCGCCTGTCTTGCCGCCTGGAATCTGTACCTGACCGCGCTTTGCATCGAAGTGGCGCACATCGAGTAAGCACAGTTCCCCATATCTCGCGCCAGTATAGAACGCGGCTTCCAGCAAATTGGCAAAGTAGGGGTCTTTCTCGTTTGCCTTTTCGATCAGCGTCAGCACTTCCGATTCCATAAAGTGATCTTCTCGCGCCTTGTCTGCATCCTCGAATGATTCAAGCACGCGCCACGCCTTGTCGGTCAGTAGTCCGTTGCTCTCATCCGCGAAGGCGCGATTCAGTGCAGCCTTGAAATTATTCATTATGCGATTTGCCGTGCTTTTGCTGACTGGCTTATCTGATCGGCTCACCAATTGATCGCGCCACTTGCGCAGCTCGGTAAGCGTCAACTCGCTGATGTTGCGTTTGCCTAATTTAGGTATGACGTGCAAATTTAGCCTCTGCTCCGCGTCCCTGGCTTGGCTTTCGCCTTCGGCCTTCTTACCCAGGATATAAGCATCAATCGCAGTTTTGACCGTAAGCGTGCCGCTGCTCACGCCGCCAGAAGCGTGATGCCGCTCTTCTATCTTCAATGCTTTTTTTTGCGCTTGCGAAAAGTCCAGGACATCATGTCCGTTAGCGTCTGAATGATCGTCAGCCGTGCCAAGTCTTTCCAGGGTGTAGGTATCGTCAGTGTTAAGCAGACGCACGCTCCAAGTGCCGGAACCTTGCTTCGGTCTGCGATAACCCAGATGTAGCCCGGCGTGTATGCTGCGCCAATAGTATTTGCCTATAGCGATTTTCTTCGGATTGAGCCGAGTTTCCCTTGTGCCAATTGCAGCATCTTTCAGTGCCCTTGCCATGATGTTCTCCGTGTCTAGAATGTCTGGAATCAGTTACCGCCAAAACACGGCGGTAAAATCCGTGTCTAGAATATGTCTAGAATCCATGCCTAGACATAGGTAGACAATTCTAGACACGGGTGGGCATAAAGTCAAGTAATACAAGCATGTAATATGTCTGTTACCGCCTACCAATGTCTAATTCCGTGCCCTTTCACGGCGGTAACACGAGTTCGAATCTCGTTGGGGACGCCACACGATTCGTTCAAACATGCCATCCGGCATGTTTCACAAAATATTCTTCACCATTGTCTAGGTTTTCTCAGGGCCAGCCATTTCTAAAGGCTTTGCGAGCTTGCTCTGATGAAGCCCAATCACGATATGTTTTGCTCCCGAATCATTACATAGTGTGATATTGTTTTATAAAATTATGCAGTCGTTATAGTTCCCGTCAACCTCAGCAACAAAAGTTTCCTACCCAAGGAGTCTTCGTGGTCGCCAGGAAGAATAGAACTAGGACGCAGGAACAAGCCACTACGCAACTCAAGCGTGTCGCTGTTGCCAAGAATCCGGCACGAACCACCAAAAAACCGGCTCGAACCGCCGGTGAACTCATGCATGAACTACAGGTGCATCAGAGCGAACTGGAAATGCAGATCAAGAATCTTCTGCTAATACAAACCGCTCTGCAAGAATCTCGCGACCAATATATCGACTTTTATGATTACGCTCCGGTCGGGTATCTTACCCTCGACGACAAGGGCGTGATCTCCGAAATCAACCTCACAGGTGCCACTTTGCTCGGGGTGGAGCGCGACAAAGTGTTAAAGCAGAAACTTGCACATTTCGTCGCGCCAGAAGACCATAACCGCTTGAGCCGGCATTTTCAGGGCGTGCTTAAACATGATGAAAAGCAGACATGTGAAATACTTTTAAAGCGCGATGATGGTTCGAGCTTTTACGCCCAGTTGGATTGTCTAAAGAAAACCAAAATTGGTGGGGTGCCAGAAGTACGCATCGTGCTGACCGATATCACAGATCGCAAGAGGAAAGATGAAACCTTGCGCGAGAAAGAAGAATTCTTTCGCATGATTGCCGAGAACACCGAGGATTTCATCGCTGTGCTCGACCTGACAGGGCGGCGGCTTTACAACAACCCCACATACGGCAGGCTATTTGGCGATATTGATAACCTCAAGGGAACAGACTCGTTTGCCGAGATACACCAGGATGACCGGGAACATGTCAAACGGGTGTTCAGGGAAATCGTGCTATCCGGTATCGGCCTGCATACTGATTTCCGCTTCCTGCTGCCTGATGGCAGTATCCGTCACATGGAATCACGCGGGGGTTTGATCAGGGACAGTCAGGGACATGCATCGCGTGTAGTTGTCGTGTCGCGAGACATCACCGAGCGCAAACAGGATGAAGAGAAGATCCAGAATCTGGCTTTCCATGATGCACTCACCGGGTTGCCCAACCGCCGTTTGCTGAACGACCGGCTGATCCAGACCATGGCCGCAAGCAAGCGCAGCGGGAATTTTGCTGCATTGATGTTCATCGACATGGACAACTTCAAACCGCTCAATGACCGGCAAGGGCATGCTGCAGGCGATATGCTGCTGGAGGAAGTGGCGCGCCGCATCACCGGTTGCGTGCGTGAGGTGGATACGGTCTCGCGTTTCGGCGGGGATGAGTTTGTGGTGCTGCTCAGCGAGCTGGATTCTGATAACGCCCAGTCCGTCACGGAAGCGGGCATCGTCGCCGAAAAGATACGTGTCGCGCTGGCCGAACCCTACATCCTGCTGCTTAGGCAGCAGGACATGGAGGAAACCACCATAACACACCGCTGCACATCGAGTATCGGCGTGGTGATGTTCATCGATCATGAATTCAGTGCGGATGATATTTTGAAGCATGCCGACTTTGCGATGTATCAGGCGAAAGATAGCGGGCGCAATGCGATCAGATTTTTCCATTCTCCGTCACCGATCAAATCAGGCTGATTATTTCTGTTGGCTAAGGGTTGGTTTGAATCGCTACACTCCGATTGCAAGACAGGAATACAGCCTGTTAAGCGCATAAATATGGGAATATAATTCAAAAATATGAAGCCAGAACAGCATGACCAGTCAAGCGAAACCACTTTGCGCATGAAGGCAGAGAGGGCGCTGGACTTCACGCCGCTGATTGAGACCAAGGCACGGCGTGTCGAAGATCTTCTGCATGAACTTCGCGTGCTCCAGGTTGAACTTGAGATGCAGAACGAGACCCTGCGACTATCCCAGCTTGCCATGGAAGAGTCCCGCGACCGCTATGCTGATCTTTATGAGTTTGCCCCGGTCGGTTACCTCACCCTCACGCCGGACGGCTTGATCAGCGACATAAACCTGACCGGTGCAGTGTTGCTGAAGGAGGACCGCAGGAAATTGATCAACCGTAGTTTTGTGAACTTCATATCCGCCGCGGATCGCGACCAGTGGTTTCAGAATTTCATGCGTGCGCAGCAGCATGGAGAGCATCAGAGTTGCGAGCTGCTGTTAAATCGCGCTGACGGTTCACACATGCATGCGCAACTGGATGGGCTGCACCGGGTTGAAGAAAGAGCCGCATCTTCTGTGCGTCTTGCATTCACCGATATCACCATGTTCAAGGAAGCAGATGAACGTTACCGAAAAATCTTCGAGAATGCCACTGACGGCATCGTGATCACCGACGTCAATACCGGGGTGATAATCGAACTCAACCAGGCCTTGGCCGATATGGTTGGCAGGGATAAATCGGAACTTATCGGCAAGCCGCTAACTATTCTTTGCCCGCCAGAAGCCAGTGACTTGTCATGCGATACGGTTCTGATGCACCCTTCTGACAAACACGGATCGGAGATAGAAACGCAATTCCTCTCCGCAAATGGAGAAATACACCAGGTCGTGATCAAGATGTCCGTCATGTCCATGAGCGGACGGGAAGTGGAATTCGGGATCGTCCGGGACATTACCGAGCGGCATCTGGCCCAGGCCAGGGAGCATCGTTTGCGCCATATCCTGGATAACACTCTGGACATGATTTTCATCTTCTCGCCGGGTACGCTGAACTTTGTGTATATGAATAATGGGGGTGTCAAGACCATCGGTTATACCCGTGAGGAAATGCTGCATATGACACCGGCAGATGTCATTCCGCTGGTGTCCGAGGCCGAGAGTCGCGCGTTCATTGCGCCGCTGGTCAGCGGGAAAAAGTCAAAATTGCGCTTCGAAACAACTCTTAAACGCAAGGATGGAAAATCCTTTCCTGCCGAGGTGCAATTGCAGCTCGTAAAGGAGGATGGCGATGAAGGGCTGTTCGTTGCGATCGTGAGGGACATCGCAAGGCGCAAGATTGCCGAAACCGAATTGCGCAGGCAGAAGAACCTGATGTGGCAGGTCATCGACATGGATCCCAGCATGATATTCGTCAGGGATATGGCTGGCCGGTTCTTGTTGGCGAACCAGGCGATAGCGGACCTTTATGCAGTGACGATACAACAATTGGTCGGCAAAACAAGCAGCGAGCTCAAACCCGATCAGAAGGAGGTTCCGGGATTTCTTGGTTCGGACCGAGAGGTGATCGAGAGTGGTCGCGAAATCACAACGACGGAGGCTGTGGTGATGCCGGATGGAATACGACACTGGTATCTGATAATCAAGCGGCCCATGCTGCAGCCCGACGGTTCAATCCATACACTGGGAATCGCGGCGGACATATCCGAGTTGAAATTGTCAGGGATCAGGCTGGACGAGTCTTATAG
>JBARHM010000277.1:0-4578 GCA_049799235.1 Gallionella sp. | reverse complement strand
GCTTTCCTCAAGCAGCGTGCGCTTCAGGGTTTCGATGGCGCGGTGGATCAGGTCGGAACGGTCGTACACCGTCTGTATCGTCACACCTTCCGGCAAACCGGGGGCGATTTCGGCGATCTTGGCCTTGATGTTGCGGATCACCTCCAGCGCGTTCTGCTCGTAACGCGCCATGACAATGCCGGATACTACTTCACCCTCACCGTTCAGCTCGGTGAGTCCGCGCCGCTCGTCCGGAACCAGCTCGACGCGCGCGATGTCGCGTATCAGCACCGGTGTGCCTTTCTCCGCCTTGACTACCAGCTTCTCGATGTCGCCCGCGCCGCGCAGATAGCCCTTGCCGCGCACCATATATTCGGTTTCGGCCATTTCTACCACACGTCCTCCCACATCGCGATTGGACTCGCGGATCACCTGCGTCACTTTATTGAGCGGTATGCCAAAGGCACGCAACTTCACCGGATCCACCGTCACCTGATACTGCTGCACGAAACCGCCGACGGAAGCGACTTCCGCGACACCGTGTGCCTTGGTGAGCTGATAACGCAGAAACCAGTCCTGGATGGTGCGCAGTTCGGCCAGCGTCTTGTTCACGCCGATCACCGCGTACTGGTACACCCAGCCCACACCGGTCGCGTCCGGGCCGATCTGTGGCGTAACACCCTTGGGCAGTTTGCCGGAAGCGAAATTAAGATATTCCAGCACCCGCGAGCGCGCCCAATAGAGGTCGGTGCCGTCCTCGAAAATGACATACACGAAAGATGCGCCGAACACCGAGAAACCGCGCACCACTTTGGACTTCGGCACCGAAATCATGGAAGTGGTCAGCGGGTAGGTGACCTGGTCTTCCACCACTTGCGGTGCCTGGCCGGGATACTCGGTAAAGACGATCACCTGCACGTCGGACAAATCCGGCAGTGCGTCCAGCGGAGTTTTTATTACAGCGTAAATTCCTGCCAGCGTGATGAACAGCGTCGCAAGTATCACCAGAAAACGATTGCGCGCCGACCAGTCAATGATGTTATTCAGCATGTCAGTGTTCCTCGTGAGACGTCCTCGGTTTCGCTTGCAACTTGGTGATTACATATTCACCCGGCTTGCGTTCGACGAGTTCAAAGGTAATTGTGCTGCCAATCTTTATGCTGCTCGCCAACGATGAATTTGCAAGCGCGAAGTCCATGGTCATACCCGGCCAACCCAGCGATGTGATGGGGCCATGCGTGATGCTGACGGTGCCATCCGCATTGATGGCGTCCAGTGTGCCTTGTGCCTGATGCCCGACCACGGCTGATTTGGCTTGCTTCGCCGCTGCACCATGCTCTGCATGTTCTGCGGCTGGCTGAGCAGTATCTTTCGCATCCGGAGTCTCGCCGCCACGAGCATGCACCAGGCCGCCGAGTGCCGCCTGGAGGTTGCTCTCGGCGTCGATCAGGAAGTTGGCCGATACGACTACCTGTTCTCCTGCGGCAACGCCATTCAGCACTTCCATATAATTATCGCTGCGGCTGCCCAACTTTACTTCACGCGGCTCGAAGCGCCCTTCCGCCAGTTGCACCAGCACGATCTGGCGCGTGCCGCTGTCGATCACCGCAGAAATCGGCACGGTTATCACTTTGCCTTTGCCGGTCACCGGCACTTCTACCTGCGCGAACATCGCGGGCTTGAGCAATCCTTGCGGGTTGGACATCTCCAGACGGATCTGAACGGTACGTGTTGCCGGATTCAAGGTCGGATAAACAAAATCAATCCTGCCTTCGAAATGTTTGTCCGGATACGCGGCCATGTTGACGTGCGCAACACTGCCCGCTTTAACCGCACCGATGTCCTGCTCGGCAACCTCGGCCACGACCCACACTGTAGAAAGGTCGGCGACTTGAAACAGCATTTCACCGGGCATGAAGCGCATGCCTTGCACCGCTTTCTTTTCCAGCACTATGCCGGAAACCGGCGCGTAAAACGTCACGCTGCGCTTGTCTTTATTGTTTTCAAATTCCCTGATTTGTTCATCACCAATTCCCCAGTTTTTCAGGCGCGTGAAGCTGGCAGCCGCAAGTTGTTTCATGCTGGCCTTGGCACTGTATCCCGGCGCATCGTCTCCCGCGTCTTTCAGCGACAACTCTCCCTGCCTGGCAAGCGCATATTCGCGCAGCGCGGAAATCAACTCCGGACTGTACACATCGAACAACGGCTGACCCTTGCTGACCAATTGTCCGCTGGTATTGACGTCAAGACGCTCGACCCAACCTTCGAATTTCGGCGCGATGGTATAAGTGCGCCGCTCATTGACTTCAATCCTTCCCACCGCGCGTATGGTTTTATCGAGTGCTCGTAGTGTCGCCGCTTCGCTCTTCACGCCCAGCTTCTGCACCTTTTCGACGCTCATGGTGACTTGTTTGCCATCGCCGGCATCTGCACCTCCTTCGAATACCGGAACATAATCCATACCCATCGAGTCTTTTTTCGGCACCGGCGATGTGTCCGGCAATCCCATCGCATTGCGGTAATACAATATCTTTGGCTCTGCCTTGGCAGTCGTCGCAGAAGTTGCTGTCACAGGCGCCGGTGATGATCGTGTGCCCAGCCAGTAACCGGAGGCGCCCACGCTCAATATTGCGATTGCGCCGATAATGAATTTCGTGCTGATATTTTTCATAGCTCTTCTCCCAACAATCGTTCGATCTCTGCCAAGCGGAACTGCGCTTCAAACTGTGCCTTGAGTTGCTGCTGCCTGGCTTTCAGAATCTGCCGCTGCGCGTCAAGCAAGGTGGCGAAATCGACCTTGCCGTTTTCATATCCGGTCAAGGCAGATTGATAGGTCAGCTCGGCTTGTGGCAGCAACTGCGTCGTAGTCAATGATTCGGTGCGCCGCGCGGTTTCCAGCCCGGATACGTTTTCCGACAAATCGGCCAGCATCTGGTTGAGCAGCGCTTCCTTGCGCGACGTAGATGCCACAAGCATGGATTCAGCCTCGCGCTCCTGTGAGCGGCGCGATCCCTGTTGCAGCGGTATATTGAATTCGACCATCAAGTCCCAAGTCTTGATCGCACTGCCGTACTGGGTCGGCGCGACACCCAGCGTGAACCCGGGATAATGGTTGGTGTAAGCAAGGTCGCGGCTCTTCTCGGCCTCGTTTCTGCGCGCATCGGCGATCAGCAATTGCGGATTGCGCGCGCGCAGTTTTTGTTCCAGGATTGTATAATCGAGTTGTGCCGGTGCAGGCAAGCGGCGCAATGAAACCGGTTGCGCCAACGCAGCCATCGCGGGACGCGACAACAATGTATTCAGCCGGACATGCGAATGATGCTGCTCATTTTCCAGATCGATCAGCTCGCCGCGCATACCCGTCTGCTCGACTTGAGCGCGTATGACTTCCTGCTGCGCGCCCAGCCCGTTGGCATAACGTGTACGCGCGACCTGCTCCAGACTGTTCATCAGATCCAGCGTTTCGCGAGTCAACCGCTCGCTGCTGGACAGGTAGTAAACCATTGCATAGGCCGTCTTGATCTTGCTGGACAGCTCCGTCCACGACGCCGCAACCTGACCATCAGTTTGCGCAGCTTGCGCCTCGGCAACCCCGCGCTGCAAGTCGCGCTTGCCGAACCACGGTAAGCTTTGCATCAGCGTATACTTCGTGGCACCAACTTGCGACGGCAATAAGCTGATTCCATTGTTCGTGCCCTGTTTGGTGATATCCATCAGCTCGGTGCGCAATACCGGATCCGGCAAGGCAGCGGCAGGTTGCACTCTTTGCATCGCAGCATCTGCCTCATAACGCATAGCGGCGAATTCGGGATTATGTTCCCGCGCATAGGCTAGCAATCCGTCAAGATTGCTGCCCAGCGATGGCTCGTCGACAGCGCTGGCTGGAGCGATCCAGAGCGCATACAGCATCATACAAAAGATTATTTTCATGTTCCGCATCCTGATGAAACTACTAGCCATTCGACTAAGCGAGCAAAATACGCTCGCTAAGTCGCTGGTTATGTTGCAGTTGCAATGCGATTGGACAGCCGCAAGCGACTGCCGAACGATTCGGGACGAGAGTTCTATGCCGACAAAGTCAGTCTAATGGGAAATTGCAAAGTCACTCGCCGCGTTAAACGAGGAAGAGCGGAGGAGGATCCAGCGGGGCTGAGGAAAAGGATTGGAATCGTGTTGAAGAGGACGTGTACTTCTGGGCCAACACCTGGTTTCCTGTCACAATTATGGTGACGGTAGCCAGATATCCGCTGCAGGCGAAATGACAAACACCGCAATCCTTGCAGGACGAGTTTTGCTGATCTTTTTGCCCGGATGCCTGAACCTGGCTTGAGGCAGTCTGGTCATCATGATGGGTGTAGTGCTGATGGATGGTTGAAACATTGTGAGTGTGAAGCTGGTTTGCTGGCACAACCAACGGATGACAGTCACCGCTCGTCGTCTGCATGGCAACCGAAGCAGCCAGTGCACTGCCGCTGAAAAGCGGCAGCCAAATGGCCAAAAGTACTGCAACAAATTTTTTGATCGGGCTAAACATGGGCATAGCTTGGCAAAATTCAGACTGGCTGTCAAATAACAGGATCCCGCCGGCCCGTCTCATGG
>JBARHM010000276.1:0-2870 GCA_049799235.1 Gallionella sp. | reverse complement strand
AGTTTACACAGCGGTTTGTCAGAGGGCGAGCGTTTGCACAACTGGCAGCGGGCGCAATCGGGAGCAGCACAGATCGTGCTCGGCACCAGGCTGTCAGTGTTTGCTGAATTACCACGACTGGCATTGATCATCGTGGATGAAGAACATGACAGCTCTTTCAAGCAGCAGGATGGCTTGCGTTATTCGGCGCGCGACGTGGCAATCTTTCGCGCCAGTCAGCGCGGCATCCCAATCGTGCTCGGTTCGGCCACGCCGTCGCTGGAGAGTTATCACAACGCGCAAAGCGGGCGGTACCAGATGCTCAAGTTGACCGGGCGTGCCCAGGCAGAAGCGCGTTTGCCCTCTGTGCGTTGTATCAACATCAACCAGGCCGCGATGCACCATGGCATCAGCGAAAACCTGCTGCGCGAGATCGGGCAGCGTATCGCGCGCAAGGAACAGAGTCTGATATTCATCAACCGTCGAGGATATGCGCCGGTGCTGATGTGTACCGGCTGCGGCTGGTTGTCCGGATGCAAGCACTGCGCGGGCAAGATGGTATTGCATCTAAATGATCAGCGTCTGCGCTGTCATCACTGCGGTTATCAGATACGCGTACCGGCTGCGTGCCCGAATTGCGGGGATGCCGATCTGCACCCGATCGGCAGCGGTACACAGCGCGTGGAGAGCGTATTGCAGGAACGCTTACCCGAAGCGCGCATCCTGCGGGTGGACCGCGACAGCACGCGCAGCAAGCGCGCCTGGCAGAGAATGCGCGAGCAGATACATGCAAATGAAGTGGATATACTGGTTGGCACGCAGATGCTCGCGAAGGGGCACGATTTTCCCGCGCTGACCTTGGTCGGCGTGCTCAATCCGGACACAGCGCTGTATAGCAGCGACTTCCGCGCGGCCGAAAGACTTTTTGCGCAACTGGTTCAGGTTGCGGGGCGGGCAGGGCGTGCCGACAGGCCGGGTGAAGTGCTGATCCAGACTGCTTTTCCCGATCACCCGCTGTTTCGCGCTTTGCAGAACCATGACTTCGAAGGCTGGGCAGCTTCGCAGCTTGCCGAGCGGAGCATCGCGGGTTTCCCGCCGTTTGTGTACCAGGCCATGCTGCGTGCCGAAGGCAAGCAGGAGAGCGAGGTATTCCGTTATCTGAATGACGCGCGCAAGATTGCCGTTGACTTGAGCCATTCAACGAAAACCGGGGATTCGGTGGAAATTCTGGGGGTAGTGCCTGCCGCGATGCCGCGACGCGCGGATCACTTTCGCGCGCAATTGCTGATACAGGCCACCAATCGCAAAGCCATGCAGCAGTTCCTGCGTGCCTGGCAAACTTCTTTGGATGGATACTCGACGACAAAGCTGCGTTGTTCGCTGGACGTTGACCCGCTGGAGTATTGATGCACCCCCCGACAGGGGGATATAAATGCCTGCAATGTGGGGGCGTATAATGCGCGCAACGATATTAGAGAATGGAGAGAATGATGAAACAGATACAGCGTTTCACACTTTGCGAATTGACGCTGCCCGTCAAGACATTATTTACCGGCTATCTTTTGGCCATCGGCTTGGGCTTGCTGATGGCAGGGGCGCAGATCATGCTGACCCACGGCATGGCGGACGGCAAGATTGGTTTATCGGTGGATGATATCGTATATAGCTATTATGGCGACCGTAGCGGTTCCACATTGGAATCCAAGCTCAATGGCTCAATGAAAAATAACGCGCCACCCGAGGTACGTCTGGAGTTGCTGAAGTGGGCTGACGCAGGCGCACCAGCAAGTGAGTGGGAAAGCAACATCAAGCCGAAGATTGATAAGTATTGCGGACCGTGCCATGGCAATATGCCGGGCCTGGCCAATATCACCGATAAAGCGGTGATGGACACGATGACCAAGGTCAATGAAGGCGCTTCCATTTCCGCGCTGACCCGCGTCTCTCACATCCATCTGTTCGGCATCTCGTTCATTTTCTTCATGGTGGGTTGGATATTCACCTATGCGGACGGATTTTCTCTATTGATAAAGGGAATCCTGATCTTCACACCATTCGGCTTTCTGATCCTGGACGTTGCATCCTGGTGGTTGACGAAAATGAATCCGAACTTCGCCTGGCTGGTGATCATAGGCGGTTTCGGCTACAGCATGGCTTCGACGGTGATGATTTTCACATCGCTGTATCAACTCTGGTTTAAGAATTGCCGGCTTCAGATTGATTAATGCCTGATTCTCTAACATCGCAATAAATTTTGCTGGTCTGGATGGCGGCGCTGAATCATATTATGATATGGCAACATCAAATAAGGGGCAGCGCCATTCCGCTGTGTAACCGGTTATTCTCTTAATACATACATTAATATTGTTTTGATCGGGAGAATTCATTTTGAGGAGCAACATGAAAAACAGAATCTTGCTGGGCGGTATTGTTGTTGCGGCTTTATCATTTCTCGTGATGGCAATTCCTGCACTGGCTGTCGAAGAAGTCAGTTACAAGAAAGATATCCGCCCGATCCTTGACGACTACTGTTTGAATTGCCATAAGCCCGGGGGAAAGGGGTATAAGAAAAGCGGACTCGATGTGCGTACCTATAAAAGTTTGATGAAGGGTACCAAGTTCGGGACTGTAATCAAGCCCGGCGACAGCTATACCAGTATCCTGATTCAGGTGGTCGACGGACGCGTACATTCTTCCATCAAGATGCCGTATGGAATGGAGGGTAGCTTAGCTAAGGGTAAGATCGAACTCCTGAGAAAATGGGTGCAACAGGGCGCCAAGAACAATTGACCATTCTTCAGCCAGTGATCGATCGGCCTCTGAAATGTCGCTTTCAAAGCTTGCGGAGCTGACTACCCAACCTGCGGTTTGAAAGAGCCGACTTACCGCTG
>JBARHM010000275.1:0-2468 GCA_049799235.1 Gallionella sp. | reverse complement strand
CTCCCGCACTCACATCCAGCCAGGTGAACGGCAGGTCGGGGTATGCCGCTTCCAGCACCTCGCGGTTATGTCCGATCTCCACGATCAGCACGCCGTTTTCAGTGAGATGCCGCGCGGCCTCATTGAGGATGATGCGCGTGGCGTCCAGACCGTCGTGGCCGCTGCCCAGCGCCAGTTTTGGTTCGTGCATATGTTCCTGCGGCAGCGCAGCGACCGATACGGCATCCACATAAGGCGGGTTGCTGACGATGATGTCGTATTTACGTTTGCCGAGCTTGGCGAACAGGTCCGATTCGATCAGGTGTACGCGGTCCTGCAGACGGTAGTCGGTAACGTTGCGTTCCGCTACGGCCAGCGCGTCCGGTGATAGATCCACCGCATCCACGCCGGCATAAGGGAATGCGTGCGCGGCGATGATGGCTAGGCAGCCGCTGCCGGTGCAAAGGTCCAGGACGTTGCCGACTTCGTCCGGCTCCGCGATCCACGGGCTGAGTTGCACGAGCAGCAGCTCGGCGATGAACGAGCGCGGCACGATGACGCGCTCATCCACGTAAAAACTGAATTCGCCCAGCAGCGCCTGATGGGTCAGGTAGGCCGCCGGAATACGCTGTTCGACGCGCCGCTGGAGGATGTCCAGCACTTCAATGCGTTCGCTATCGGTCAGGCGCGCATCAAGAAACGGCTCGAGCCTGTCCAGCGGCAGATGCAGGGTATGCAGGATCAGGTAGGCAGCTTCGTCATGGGTATCGTTGCTGCCATGGCCGAAGAATAATCCTGCCTGGTTGAAGCGGCTGACAGCAAACCGCAGATAGTCGCGCACGGTAACCAGCGTCCTGGATGCTTCTGAAAAATATCCGCTCATGCAGGGAACCTCTGATCAAGTCCAACATGGCCACGCACTCGGCTTGGCGGGATGGGATGCAAGGAAGGCGACAACGCGAATGGTTATTCCCTTCGCTAGGAGTCTGACGCCACAGACCGCACGCCAAGCCAGTGCCCTTAAGGGTTGCGACAAAAACAGGCGCTCGCTGTGTTGCGCTCCTTGGCATCGTAGAATGACTACGACCTGCGTCGCGCGCCTTGCGATCATCCTGTTTTTGTCAGCAACGTGGCTCATGGGGGGCTTGATCAGAGGTTCCCTAACAGGATTTCAAGAGTACGCTGATAGGTCAGTTTGAGCGGCTCGATGTCGGCTACGGCTACGCATTCGTTGAGTTTGTGTATCGTGGCGTTCAAAGGGCCGAACTCGATCACCTGCGGACAAATGTCTGCGATGAAGCGTCCGTCCGAGGTGCCGCCGCTGGTGGAGAGTTCCGGCGTGATCCCGTATGTCTGCTCGATCGCGCGGCTGATCGCGGCGACCAGGCTGCCCTTGGCGGTGAGATAGGGCTTGCCGGATACCTCCCATTGCAGCTCATATTCCAAACCGTGCTTGTCCAGAATTTCGTGTACTTTGTCTTTCAGGCTCTGCTCGGTGCTGGCTGTGGAAAAACGGAAGTTGAACAGTATCTCTACTGTGCCGGGGACGACATTGGTCGCTCCGGTTCCGCCGTTGATGTTGGAGATCTGCCAGGAGGTGGGCGGAAAATATTCGTTACCATCGTCCCAGGTGGTCGCAGCGAGCTCTGCGATCGCCGGCGCGGCCATGTGGATCGGATTCTTCACCAGGTGCGGATAGGCGATGTGTCCCTGTACACCCTTGACGATCAGCGTGCCGGACAATGAACCGCGCCGACCGTTTTTGATCATGTCGCCGACCAGTTTGTTCGATGTGGGTTCACCGACCATGCAATAGTCGATCTTGTCGCCGCGGGCCTGCAAGGCTTCCACCACGCGAACCGTGCCGTCCACCGCCACGCCTTCTTCGTCGGAGGTGATCAGCAGCGCGATCGAACCCTTGTGATCCGGATGCTGTGTGATGAACGCTTCGGTGGCGGTGATGAACGCCGCAATCGAAGTCTTCATGTCAGCGGCGCCGCGCCCGTACAACTGGTCATCGCGTATCGTCGGCTCGAACGGCGGGCTGAACCAGCTCTCCACCGGCCCGGTGGGCACCACATCGGTATGCCCGGCGAAAACAACGACGGGATCTTTAGTGCCGCGCCGCGCCCAGAAATTATCCACGCTGCCAAAACGCATCCGCTCGATCCTGAAACCGAGCTTGTTCAGGCGTTCGATCAGAATGTCCTGGCATCCCGCATCATCGGGGGTCAGCGAACGGCGGGCGATGAGGTCTTTGGCAAGCTGAAGGGTTTCAGACATGATAGGAATCAGAGATTGAAGATTTTTGAATAAGCAGACTCGTCAAATCCGACATGCATCAGCTTGCCGTCGTGTTCCAGTACAGGACGCTTGATCACGCTGGTTTTTTCCAGCATCAGCGCCCGTGCGGAGGGCGCGTCTTGAACGAGTTGTTTGCGCTGCTCAGGCAATTTCCGCCAGGTCAGGCCGCTGCGGTTGATCAGAAG
>JBARHM010000274.1:0-6150 GCA_049799235.1 Gallionella sp. | reverse complement strand
ATGGCCGGCCTCAACAGCATCAGCGAAGGCGTCATCGTGTTGGACGGGCGCGAGGTCGCCACCGCCGGGCCAGATCGCGGCATCGTGTTCCAGGCGCCCAGCCTCGTGCCCTGGCTCAGCGCCTACGACAATGTCGCGCTGGGCGTGGAGCAGGTCTACCCCCACGCGACCGCACAGGATCGCAAGTCCATCATCGAAAATTATCTCGCCCGCGTTGGCCTTGCCGATGTGAAGGACAAGAAAGCATCCGAACTTTCCAACGGCATGAAACAGCGAGTCGGCATCGCCCGCGCGTTTGCGCTCTCGCCCAAGATGCTGCTGCTCGACGAGCCGTTCGGCATGCTGGATTCGCTGACGCGCTGGGACCTGCAGGAAGTGTTGATGGAAGTCTGGACGCGCACCAAGGTCACGGCCATGCTGGTGACCCATGACGTGGACGAGGCGATTCTGCTCGCCGACCGCGTGGTGATGATGACCAACGGGCCGAATGCCAAGGTGGGCAAGGTACTCGAAATCGACCTGCCGCGTCCGCGCACGCGCAAGAAGCTGCTCGAACATCCCGACTACTACGCGCTGCGCGAACAACTGCTGACCTTCCTTGCCGAGTGCGATCATGGCTGACATTTCTAGCGGCCACAACAGCGGCAGCGATGCGCCGGAACTGAAGGAGGTCAAGGTCGGCTTCATCCCGCTGACCGATTGCGCATCGGTGGTGATCGCTTCGCTGTTGAAGTTCGACGAGAAATACGGCATCAGGATCATCCCCTGCAAGCAGCCCTCGTGGGCGGCCGTGCGCGACAAGGTCGTCAGCGGAGAGCTGCATGCCGCGCAGGCGCTGTACGGTCTGGTGTACGGAGTGCACCTCGGCATCGGCGGGCTCAAGAAAGACATGGCCGTGCTGATGACCATCAGCAACAACGGCCAGGGCATCTCGCTCGCCAGACAGCTCAAGGACAAAGGCGTCACCGACGGCCCGTCGCTGGCCAAGCTGATCAAGTCGCGGGACAGGGACTACACCTTTGCGCATACCTTCCCGACCGGCACCCATGCGATGTGGCTGTATTACTGGCTGGCCAGTTACGGCATCGACCCGATCACCGAAATCAGGACCATCACCGTGCCGCCCGCGCAGATGGTGATGAATGCGCGGCTCGGCAGCATGGATGGTTTCTGCGTGGGCGAGCCGTGGAATGCGCGCGGCATCTACGACAAGGTCAGCTTCTCGGTGGCCTCGTCGCAGGACATCTGGCCCGACCATCCCGAGAAAGTATTGGGCGCCACCGCCGAATTCGTAGCGCAACATCCCAACACCGCGCGCGCACTCGTGATGGCCATGCTCGATGCAGCGAAGTTCATCGACACACAGGGTAACCGTGGAAAAGTGGCGGAACTCATCGCCAGCCCGGATTATGTCGATGCTCCGGTAGATGTCATCGCCGGACGGTTCATGGGCAACTATGAAGACGGCCTGGGCAAGACATGGCATGACGCGAACCACATCAAGTTCTTCAACGACGGCAAAGTGCCCTTCCCTTATCTCTCGGACGGCATGTGGTTCCTCACCCAGTTCAAGCGCTGGGGGCTGCTCAAGGAAGACCCGGATTATCTCGCCGTCGCCAAACAGATCAACCGCATCGAACTGTATCGACAAGCCGCAGCGCAGCTCAACGTGGCTGTGCCCGCTGATGTAATGCGCAGTTCAACATTGATGGATGGTACGGTGTGGGATGGCATAGACCCGGTGGGATATGCAGTGAGATTTGAGGTGTATGTTTGATGAAATGAATGGGGCTGCGTCCCCATCAATTGAGCTGACCCAGTGCCGCAGAAAGAATGGGGCTCCGTCCCTATGTAGTTGTCTTAGTCGTATTGTTCGTAATAACGATTGCGCCCTACGCAAGCTATAAGGAATTAACTGACGGGGTGCAAATTTATTCCGAACCCGACCCATTTAAATTGGGAATTCCTGTATCAGAAGCAGGCCAAGGCGGCTGCTTAAAGAGAAAAGAAAAGGGCACCGTCCCTATGTAATTGGTTGGTTTTGGCAGTCAGAAATTATTGCGAACCAGACCCCTTTAAATATTCTTTAAATATTATTGCATTAGCCGAACATGTTTAGTACGTGGCCCCCTAAAACTAAATCCCAAGACAAAAGATACTCGTGTTCCGGAAGAGATTTTTTTCCAGTCTTCATCAATAAAATCACTACCATGAGCGAATATATCGCAATGAAGATCCGGACAAACAATATAACAATAGTAATCCTCAACCCGCTTAATAGATCCTGAAAACCTTTTTCCATTGCCATTAACATCCAGTATCACGCCTTTTACGTCGTTTCGATACTCTGCAGGAATCCATGTTTTACCCAATGCACTGAATATTGTTTGAGCTAATTCTCTATCACCATAAATAAAATTCTGTCTTGCATACCAAAATTGAGCATCAAGGTTGGAATCGCCTTGAGTGAAGCTATGCTTTAGGTGGTAATTAATTTCATCTTTGTTTAATACTTCATCAATAGATATATATATCTTCGCCAACGCGAAATGAGCTTCCTTTCCTGCGGGATTTGTTGCGATTGAGCGCGTAAGAACATCAATGGCTTTTGGGCTGTCTCCTTGCCGCTGAAGAGCAGAAGCGTACCTGACGGCTATAAATCCCCTTCCTGGGCTGGCCTCAAAAGCCTTAGAGAGGGCTGATAATGCCCTCTTTTCGTCAGCCAGAATTCTCGCAAATGTCGCTTCTAGACTAAGCAGATATTCGTCACCTGGAAATCGCTGTAGTCCATCCGCTATAACTTGCTCTGTGTGCCGGATAACATCAGCTATCGCACGATCTTTTAGCTCGCTTAAGCCATTATCGTTTTCCTCAGGTGCTTCACCGAGCATGTCAATAAGCTCGTCGACAAAAATAAGCCCAAGGGTATTATAAGGATGTGGAACGCGACTTGAATTAATGTGCTTTTTAATAATATCTTTAGCTTCATCGCGAAGTCTTGATCTCATGAGTTTATGTGGAGAAATTAACGCAAGTTCCCTTAGAATTGATGCCTTGGTATGAAGAATTGCCTTATCAATATGTTTATGAGCAGACGCCGCTCTTTCAATAGCTTTAAGAGCCTCTTGAAGATCTCCCGCGCGATGATTAAGTTCGAAGACCGCGCGTTGATGCTCAATAACAGATTGATGAGCCCCACTTTCTAGTGCTGCAACAAAAATACGTAATGCAAGGTTCTTGTCAGCAAAAAGGTCTGCCAGCGCTTTACCACGTAATATCTGTCTAAATGCAGCTGCATCTGATTCATAGTCGATATCCATGTTTCTAATGATTCGAACAATTTGATCGGCACGTTCAGATGGTTCGCGAAGAGCTTGGGAGAAAACCATTTCTGCGATTTCTCGATGTCGACTACGATACATATTGTCTCTAGCTCTGTAATCGAAGTAAGTATGAATGACATGTTCTAGAGGGCGGAAAAAGTCTCGATTGAATTGTTCAAAGTTAATCCCAGATATTCTGGATACAAGACCCGCGCGGACACCAACGCCAAGTCGATGTAGTGAACAAATATCCAAGTACAGTATGCGTGCCTCTTGCGGGACAATCTTCTTGAATTCGTCATATACAATTTCCTCAAAAGGCTTGTCACTATTGAGATCGTGGAGCGCCACTAAGAGTTGACGTTCTGAGGAAAGTTTAAAGTGATCTAAACGTTCTAATTCAGTTGCATTAGCCAGGCGGTTAAGTGCTTTATGCTTTTCAAGTAATTTGATTAGCAGCCCAATTTCGTGTTCCGTTAAGTCACGCAACTCATATTCATTCTTTGTGCGCGCTTCTAGTTCGCCAGAATATACATTCCATTCATTGGTACGTGCCCCAAGAATCAATGTAATCGGAACATGATTTTTTTCAGCCCAAGGAAGAATTGCTTGCAAATCCTTGACGTGCGGAACCGCGTCTTCAATTACGATGAAAACACGTTCCCCGATCAACGTGAACAATTCTAAAAGTTGTTCACGCCTTATTAGTCCGCCTTCTTTTAGAAAGAATATTGTTCCATTGAATTCATTTGCAATGTCCCAAGCAATTCTTCTCAGGGTTATAGATTTTCCACTACCCGCATACCCTTTAACCAAATAAATTTCAGGTAAAAGTGAATTGCTGTCCGAACCTAGAAACGCTTCAAGAACTACGTCATCAGAAATCCGACGTTTCACATCAAGACCTTGCTGAATGGCACCCCAGCCTACATTCTGCCCCTTGTAAAAGTCATTTGGCAGAACGCCTAACGTTGGCATTCCTTTGAATACGTGTTCCAGTTCATCTTGAAGGTACCTGAGCAATTCGGTAGAAGGCGTTGCGTGCGACTTTATCAAAGATTGAATTGAAGTTTTCGTCGTTGTTAGCAGGGATGCCAATGCGCGGTTAGCTTTGGGGATACACTCATCTAGCTCAACAAGAAATGTTTCAAAGCTCTTGGGATAGACTGAAAACCTCTTACCAGACCAATAACTTTCCGCACTCGTGTGAACTCCAGGATTAACAAGCCCATACATCGGACGACTTACACCCATATCATTTAAATCAAACAGTATCTGATGAATATTCGGATCTGCGACGTCATATCCACAGAAAATTATGGGCCGTTCCCGTGCCCAGTCAGCAAAATGGCGAAATAGCCGCTCTCTATTCTTCTTATATTTTGCATATTCCTCTGAGGCAAGAATCAATGGAAGATTCGGGTTACCAATGTGGCTAATGCAACCATAGAGTTTTAGATATGGAACCTGTGATACATCTCGAAGGACGTCGGAAAAACGGTCACCATCTTGAATAATTGGGGAAAGAATTTGCAGACGATTTTTACATTGTTCATAGGAGCGCTCAACAACAAGATCAAAGTTTGTCGTGACAATTGAAAACCATCTGAACGAAGGAATTAATAGATGGAAATTGGCTGGCTGAAGTGGATCAAAGCACTCTTTTATGAACTGTTCTACCTCGGGTAGATTTGCTTCACTTTTAGAATACTCTGCAACTTGAGAGAGGGAGTTGGATTTAAGTTGCCCGCCAAGAAATTCATCAGAAAGGCGATCTCGCAACTCTTCATTTTTTGGCGCCATAACGCCCCCCGCACTCTTTGCACCGATTGATGCGCCGGCTCCTAGAAATAGAACGGCGTCTCCTCTTTGGATACTTTCAAGAAGGAAAGGTGTAAGCGGTCTAGTGTCAGTCATATCAAGATCCCATGGCTCTGTAGTTGACAACCTCAAGTCTTAGAAAAGAAGCAGTCCTATCGAAAATTAAAATGGCCAGCATCACAATATCTCCGGCAACCGGTCAGCTCTCTAATAAATCACGCACCAAGATCAATCGTTGCGCACCAAATAGATGCGTTCGCGAACCAAATTCTACGCTTAAACCCCGTAAAACCGTAGTGGCACAGGTCTTGCAAAGTAAACAGTGAGAAACGTTTCTGGCCCAATGGCGGGCGGAAGGGTAATGATGAATACCGACAAAGGCGTCGTTCCGGCATTGAGAGCCGGGCGACGCTTTTTTTATTGCGAGGATGATATGAAGACAAACGTAAAAACCAGATTGGTCGTGATCGGCAACGGCATGGCCGGGATGCGCACCATCGAGGAATTGCTCAAGATGTCGCCGGATGAATTCGAGATCACGGTGTTCGGCGCCGAGCCGCAGCCCAACTACAACCGCATCCTGCTGTCGCCGGTGCTGTCCGGCGAGATGAAGTTTCAGGACACCGTGCTCAACGACTGGAGCTGGTACGAGGAACACAACATTACGCTGCATGCCGGCAAGCTGGTGACCAAGATCGACCGGAAAAATTGCGTGGTCGAAGCCGAAGGCAGCCTGGCGATTCCCTATGATCGTTTGCTGATCGCGACCGGTTCCAACCCGATTATGCTGCCTATACCCGGCATCAATCTGCCCGGCGTTCTGGCGTATCGCAGCATAGACGATGTCGAGAAGATGCTGGTTGCTGCCAAAACGAACAAGCGCGCGGTGGTGATCGGCGGCGGGTTGCTCGGGCTGGAAGCGGCGAACGGTTTGTCGTTGCAGGGCATGGAAGTGTCGGTGGTGCATCTGTGCGACTGGCCGATGGAGCGCCAGCTCGACCAGGTG
>JBARHM010000273.1:0-2064 GCA_049799235.1 Gallionella sp. | reverse complement strand
ATATAACACCTACGTCCACATGGCATATAAACAAATAAAATATCTCTCCACCGAATCGCTCGCCGACGCCATCAATAAGTATAATGCCGCACTGACGGCCGCCGGCATCGGCGCGCCGCTTGCAGGTGAGCGCGTTCCCGTAGGCGATGCCCTGGGCCGGATCACGTCCGAGGCGGTGATAGCGAAGATATCGTCGCCGTTCTACCATTCCGCCGCCATGGACGGCTATGCTGTCAGGTTCATCGATACCTTCGGCGCCGCAGAGACCAGGCCCAAGCGCCTCACGGTTCCCTCTCAGGCAATCGCAATCGATACCGGCGACCCCATGCCGGAAGGCTTTGATGCCGTGATCATGGTCGAGGAAGTAGAAACAATATCCGAATCTGAGATCGAGATCCTGAAGCCGGCAACGCCGTGGCAGCATGTGCGTTTGGTGGGCGAGGACATCGTTGCCACCGAGCTTATCATCTCCGAGAACCACGTGGTCCGTCCCGTGGACATGGCGGCTATGATCGCGAGCGGACACACGACGGTGATGGTACGCCGGAGGCCGGTTGTCTCGATCATTCCGACCGGCACCGAGCTGGTGGAGCCGGGCACTGACCTGAAGCGGGGCGATATCATCGACTTCAATTCAACCATGCTGGCGGCGATGGCTACGGAGTACGGCGCCCATGCCGTGCAAAAGAATATCATAAAAGACAGTATCGCTCTCCTGAGACAGGCCATTCTTGATGCGATAGTCGATTCTGATGTGGTGGTGATCAACGCGGGATCATCCGCGGGCAGGGAAGATTTCACCGCCAATGTGATCGCTGAACTCGGGGAGGTCATTGTTCATGGCGTCTCCATCAAACCGGGCAAACCGGTGATCCTCGGCCTCATCAAAGGAAGGCCCGTGATCGGCATCCCCGGATATCCGGTCTCTGCGGCGCTCACGTTCACGCTTTTCGTCAAACCGCTGGTCTACGCATTCCTGGGTCTGAAAGCACCGGGTCCGGACACGATCACGGCAAAGCTCAGCAGGCAGGCAGCGTCCTCGCTCGGGCAGGAGGAGTTTATCCGTGTGAAGCTTGGGAGCGTGTCAGGCAACCTGATTGCCACGCCCGTGACGCGCGGCGCGGGTGCGCTCATGTCCCTGGTGCGCGCCGATGGCATTATCCGCGTTCCCTCGCAAAGCGAGGGGATCGCAGCCGGTCATTCAGTGACCGTGGAGTTATTGCGAGCGGCCCGTGAGATCGAGAACACCATTGTTTGCATTGGTTCGCATGACAATGCCCTTGATGTGCTCGGCAATTATCTGAAGAAAAAACACCCTGAGTATTCGCTCTCATCCGCGCACGTGGGAAGCATGGGCGGCCTCCTCGCACTCAAGCGCGGAGAGGCGCATCTCGCGGGTACGCATCTGCTCGATGAAGAGACGGGTGAGTATAATATAAGTTACATCAAGAAACTTCTGCCGGATACGAAGATCATGCTCGTAAACCTAGTGTACCGGACCCAGGGCTTCATAGTTGCCAAGGGCAACCCCAAAAACATCAGAGGATTCGACGATCTGAAACGCAAGGACGTGGTGTTTGTGAACCGCCAGGCGGGCGCGGGCACGCGGCTTTTGACCGACCTGCATCTGAAAAAATTATGGATTGACCCGGGCGCGGTAAACGGGTATTATCATGAAGAATTCACCCACATGGCGGTTGCAGCGGCCGTGCTTTCGGGAGCAGCGGACACGGGGCTTGCGGTGCTCTCAGCTGCGCAGGCGCTTGATCTCGATTTCGTCCCCGTGGCCCAGGAGCGATATGACCTGGCCATATTGCTGGATTTCTATGATACGCCGATGATGCAGGCGTTGCTCGGGATCATCCGTGATGACAAAGAGTTCCGGGAGCGGATCGTAAGCATGGGCGGGTACGGGATATCGGAAATGGGAACGGTGATCAGTAGTTGCTGATTAAAGATTCAAAATTCAAAATGAACCGCGACCTTATTTGAATCTTGAATGTTGAATTATCAAAATTGATCGTTAAATTTTCATTATCATGGAGGTAACAATGCTCGCAATCA
>JBARHM010000272.1:0-1545 GCA_049799235.1 Gallionella sp. | reverse complement strand
TCGGCCTGCGTCTACAACGGCGAGAAGCAGACCCGCACCGATGTCACCGCGCTCAAGGAAGAGGACGCCTACCCGGCGATGCCGGAGGACGGCTACGGCTGGGAGAAGCTTTTTAGCGAGCGGATGGCCCGCCACTATCGCGAAGACTACGGAATCGCCACCCGCGTCGCGCGCTACCACAACGTCTACGGCCCGGAAGGCACCTATGACGGCGGCCGCGAGAAGGCGCCGGCCGCGATCTGCCGCAAGGTCATCGCCGCCAAGCTGTCGGGCAAGCACGAGATCGAGATCTGGGGCGACGGCGAGCAGACCCGCTCGTTCATGTACATCGACGACTGCACCGACGGCACGATCCGCCTGGCCGAGAGCAACATCGTCGAGCCGCTGAACATCGGCAGCGACGAACTGGTCAGCATCAACCGCCTGGTCGACATCGTCGAGAAGATCGCCGGCGTGAAGCTGAAGCGCTCCTACAAGCTCGATGCGCCCAAGGGTGTGCGCGGCCGCAACAGCGACAACGACCTGATCAAGAAGCTCCTGAAGTGGGCACCCTCCATCCGTCTCGAGGACGGCATGGAGAAGACTTACAAGTGGATCCACGACGAGATGACGTCGGGCAAGGCATCGGTCGTCAACGCCCTGCCGCGCGCGGTGGCGGCTCAGTAGCTCTGCTTGCCGGACCGCGGACCTCCAGGCCGGCTCATGCCATGATGTAGGCTTGGAAGTCCGCGGTCCGGCAAGAGACTAACGCCCGACGCGGCTGACTTCCCGGTTGCTTCGCAACAAGCCATCGAAATACTCGATGGTCTTGGCCAGGCCCTGATCGAGAGCGACCTTGGGCTCCCATTTCAGCTTTTCGCGCGCCAGCGTGATGTCGGGGCAGCGCTGCAGCGGATCGTCGGCCGGCAGCGGCCGAGCCATCACGAGCTTCGACTTGCCACCGACTAGCTTCAGGATCCTCTCGGCGAGGTGCTTGATGGGAAGCTCGACCGGATTGCCGAGATTGACCGGGCCGGTGAAATCGTCGGGCGTGTGATCCATCAGGCGCAGCCAGCCGTCTATGAGGTCGTCGACGTAGCAGAAGGCGCGCGTCTGCAGGCCATCGCCGTAGATCGTGATGTCCTCGCCCTTGAGCGCCTGCACGATGAAGTTCGACACCACGCGGCCGTCGTTGGGATGCATGCGCGGCCCGTAGGTGTTGAAGATGCGCGCCACCTTGATGCGCAGCTTGTGCTGGCGCCAGTAGTCGAAGAACAGCGTCTCGGCGCAACGCTTGCCCTCGTCGTAGCAGGCGCGCGGCCCCAGCGGATTGACGTTGCCGCGATAGGTCTCGACTTGCGGATGCACTGTCGGATCGCCGTAGACTTCGCTGGTCGAGGCCTGGAAGATCTTGGCGCGGGTGCGCTTCGCGAGCCCCAGCATGTTGATGGCGCCGTGCACGCTGGTCTTGGTCGTCTGCACGGGGTCGAACTGGTAATGCACCGGAGATGCCGGGCAGGCAAGGTTGTAGATTTGCCCGACTTCGACGTACAGGGGGAAGGTGAC
>JBARHM010000271.1:0-5632 GCA_049799235.1 Gallionella sp. | reverse complement strand
CCACTTGAGCAAGCCCTTCGATACCTCAGGGCGAACGGATTTTGGGCTAATGAATTGTTTGGGGTTAACGCAAATTAGAATTATTGGAGGTTTTTTTCATGAGCAAGCCGCTTGTTTCGATAGTAATGGGCAGCGCCAGCGACTGGGATGTCATGAAGCAGGCCGCCCAGCAGTTGAAGGAGTTCGGAGTGTCATATGACGCAAGGGTCATTTCGGCGCATCGCTCGCCCGATCTGCTGTTCGAATACATCAAGGAAGTCAGCGCGAAGGGCGCGCGCTGCTTCATCGCCGGCGCCGGCGGGGCTGCGCATCTGGCCGGCGTGATCGCGGGAAAGACCACGCTGCCGGTGCTGGGCGTGCCGATGCCGTCGAAATATTTGCAGGGTGTGGATTCCCTGTTGTCCATCGTGCAGATGCCCAAGGGCATACCGGTGGCGACGTTTGCCATCGGTGAAGCCGGCGCTGCCAATGCCGGATTGTTCGCGGTAGCCATGCTGGCACTCGATGATGCCGAACTTGCACAGCAATTGCAGACGTTCCGGAACAAGCAGGCAGAGGCAGTCAAAGCAACCAAATTGCCAAATTTGTAGGTTCGAGGCTGGAGATAACATGAGTCAAACGAAACAAGATGCCGGGGCGGCTACCAAGCCAAATCGCGCGAAAAAATTCAAATGGCTGGCATTTGCCTTTTTCGTGGTGCTGGCAGTTGTGGCGGTGATGAATTTGCCGCGAGGTTTCAGCGACGACTTGTCGCTTGTAGGCAAGGGCAAACCATCCATTGTATTTGTCCGTGACAAAAATGCGGTGCAGACTTTTGGTCTGTTGGAGGCGATGAACGGTATTCGCGACAAGTATTCCGGGCAGGTAGAGTTCTTGTTGACCGATTTCGATACCCAGCAGGGAAGGGCTTTCATGGCAGCCAACGATGTGCCTCGCGTAACCCTGGTGCTGCTCGATGCTGATGGCAAAAAGGTAAAAGTTTTATATGCGCCACAGTCCGCCGAGAGCCTGCAGCAGGAAATTGACGGTTTGCTCAAGCCTATCCAATGAGCACGGCGCTGCTGCAATCCGACCTCAAGAGCCTGCCTTTTCTGCATCGCGGCAAGGTGCGCGATATTTACGCGGTGGGCGATGACAAGTTGCTGGTGGTGCAGACTGATCGCCTGTCCGCATTTGATGTGATCCTGACCGACCCGATACCCGGCAAGGGCGAAGTGCTTACCAAGGTGTCGAACTTCTGGTTCAATAAGCTGCAGCATGTGATCCCCAATCACCTGACCGGTATTGCGCCGGAATCCGTGGTCAAGACCGAAGCGGAACGCGAACAGGTGCGCGGACGCGCGTTCGTGGTGAAAAAACTCAAGCCGTTGCCGATAGAGGCTATCGTGCGCGGCTATCTGGTCGGTTCGGGCTGGAAGGAATATCAAAAGACCGGAGCAGTGTGCGGGATAAAATTGCCGGCCGGGCTGCGCGAGGCGGAAAAGCTGCACGAGCCGTTGTTCACACCTTCCACCAAAGCGGCGGCGGGCGACCATGACGAAAACATTTCTTTTGCACAAGCGGTCGAGTTGCTTGGAGAGGCACGCGCCAATCAAGTTCGTGATGCTACGTTGCGACTTTATATCGAAGCCGCTGACTTTGCGACAACCAAGGGCATCATCATAGCCGACACCAAGTTCGAGTTCGGTGTGGATGAAACCGGCAAGCTGTATCTTATCGACGAAGCGCTAACGCCCGATTCTTCGCGCTTCTGGCCTGCCGATCAATACCGGGTCGGCAGCAATCCGCCCAGCTTCGACAAGCAATTCGTGCGCGATTGGCTGGAAGCTTCCGGCTGGAACAAGCGCGCGCCGGCGCCGCATATCCCACAGGACGTTCTGCAAAAAACTGCCGACAAATACCGTGAGGCGCAACTCAAACTGATTGGAGCATGAGCACGCTCAAACAACTCATCGAAGGGTTCCGGCGATTTCGTGAACTTCAATTTCGCCGAAGACGCGGAGCTATTCCAGGATTTGACTCAGTTTGGCCAGACCCCCAAGGCGCTGGTGGTGGCCTGCTGCGATTCGCGCGTCGATCCGGCGCTGGTGCTGGATTGTGCGCCGGGCGACCTGTTCGTGATTCGCAACGTCGCGAATCTCGTGCCGCCCTCCGAGAACCAGGGCCATTATCACGGAACCAGTGCCGCACTTGAATTCGGTGTGAGGAACCTGGCAGTGCCGCACATCATCGTGCTCGGACATGCACAGTGTGGCGGAATCCACGCATTGCTGGCCGGTGGAGTAGCCAAGGAAGACTCTTTTATTGCCGAATGGATGGGTCTGGCAGAAGATGCACGCAGGCAGATAGAACAGGAGCTCGCGGGTGCCCCTGACAAGCTGCGTCATCGTGCCTGCGAACAGCAGGCGATCCTGATTTCATTGAGCAATCTGATGACGTTTTCCTGGATACGCGAGCGCGCTGAGCAAGGCAAACTCGCCCTGCACGGCTGGTATTTTGATATCGAGGGCGGCGAGTTATTGGGTTATAACACCACTACACGCCAGTTCGAAACGCTGTAAATTGCTCGGATATCCTTGCTTGACGGGAGCATGGTCATGCGCGATGGTCATTTTCCGGTCAGTTCATGATAACGTGCTTTGTCGGCATCATAGCGGGCTTCAATCGCTGTTTTGTCGGCCAGGGATTTATCCAGATTCTTCTGCTGGAGGTCCACGCGGGCCTGCGCTTCCGTCAGATCATCATGCAAAGCGGACGGGATCTCTTTATTTGATATGGTATAGCTCTCAGATTCCTTTTGTAGCGACAGCAAACTATCAGTAGCCATCTTGAGTTGGGAGGCGTTGTTGTTGATTCTGGCGTTTACCTGTTGCAGATTGCGGTTTCGCGCAAGTTCGATTTCGCTCGAGTTGCTGTATGTGCTGGTCAGGGTCTGATCACGGCGCTTCTGTTCGATAGCGGCCTTTTTATCGGCACGCTTCTTTTCGTCGGCCGCTTCCTGAGCTTTCCGTTCGGCAGCAGTAGGTACTTCTATTACTTTTACCGTACGGCCGGACTGGTTCAATTCGGCACGGTCTCTGTCGGCATATTCCGGAGGGATCGTTTCGCCATAATGCGTGACGCCTTTTTCGTCGACCCATTTGTATAATTTTGCCATGACGGGAAGGCTGAAACTGATGCCGACGAATATTGCGATCAGCAGCTTGAAATTATAACCAGCGACTTGGCTATCGTCTTTTGATAGCCTAGTCGAATGGCTATAACCAATGACTTGCCCGGTGTCTTTTCCTGGGCTAGTCAGATGGCTAGTAGTCATATCAGTAGTTTCATCATTCATTTTTCACCCCGTATTTGTCCCGATATGATTGTGTGGCGTGCAGATTCTGCACCATTTCGGCTTCTTCCTGCAAATATCCGAGCAGGTCATCCAGTGTGGCGATGGATATCACCGGAATGCCATAGCTGCTTTGCACTTCTTGAGCAGCAGACAACTCTCCCTGACCACGCTCCATGCGATCCAGCGCGATCACAACACCACATGGCTCCGCGCCTGCTGAACGGATCAATCCGATGGATTCACGAACCGAGGTGCCGGCGGAGATCACGTCATCTATGATCAGCACACGACCGTGAAGTTTCGCGCCTGTCGTCGTGCCGCCTTCCCCGTGATCCTTGGCTTCTTTGCGATTGTAACAATAGGGCACGTTGCGACCCTGTTCGGCCAGTGCGATCGCAGTACCTGCAGCCAGCGGGATGCCTTTGTAAGCCGGACCGAACAACATGTCGAATGCTACTTCCGAAGTCAGGATGGCCTGGGCGTAAAACTGCGAAAGGTTTCTTAATGAAGCGCCATCGTTGAATAATCCTGTGTTGAAAAAATATGGCGATGTACGCCCCGCCTTGGTTATAAATTCTCCGAAGCACAACACCTTCTGCTGTATCGCGAAGCGGATGAAATCCTGTCTGAAATTGAACATAGTGAAAAGAAATTGGTTGGGAGGATTACTGTCATTATAATGGCGCGCCCGATAACACCGTGATTTTTCATGCGCATCATTACCGTCAATCTCAACGGCATCCGCTCTGCCGCCGGTAAAGGCTTTTATGAATGGCTGGCCGAACAGGATGCCGACATCGTATGCTTGCAGGAGCTCAAGGCGCAGGAGCAGGACATGACTGCACAAATGCTTGCCCCGCCGGGCTATCGCGGATATTTTCATTATGCGGGAAAAAAAGGTTACAGCGGCGTGGGCCTCTATTGCCGTGATCAGCCGAAGCAGGTCATTGCCGGCCTGGGTATCGCCGAATTTGACGGCGAGGGACGGTATTTGTGCGCTGATTTCACCAATTTCAGCGTGGTATCGCTATACCTTCCTTCCGGTTCCAGCGGTGAAGATCGCCAGGCAGTGAAATTCAAGTTCATGGCGGCCTTTCTGCCGCACCTCCGCAACATGATGGCATCAGCTCCAGTGTTGGAAGGAGGTGCGCCGCGGCCGCTCCCGCAATCGGCTGGCTTCGCCCTAACCAGCGACTTGGCAAGTGTAGTCGGCTCGCCTAGTCGAGTGGCTAGTAGTTCTATCAGTAACGTGTCGCAGCCGCACCAGCGGGAATTGCGTGCCAGCGGACACGAGCTGGTGATCTGCGGCGACTGGAACATCGCGCATCGGGAGATCGACCTGAAAAACTGGCGTGGCAACATGAAGAATTCCGGCTTTCTCCCGGAAGAGCGCGCCTGGCTTACGGAGATATTCGATGAAGTTGGTTTCGTCGATGTGTACCGGAAGCTCTATCCGGATAAGGAGGCCTACACCTGGTGGTCGAACCGCGGCCAAGCGTGGGCCAAGGATGTCGGTTGGCGCATCGATTATCAGATTGCCACTCCTGGCATTGCCGCGCTGGCTGAAACAGCAAGTATCTACAAGGCGCAGCGTTTTTCCGATCACGCGCCGTTGATTATCGATTACAAGTAGTGACATGGCACGGCGAGTCACTAGTTGATCGACGAATCATAAGTTTCTAACTCTGTTCCCAGGGTAGTCCCGCCGCCCGCCACCCGCCGGTTGTATTGCGGCGTTTGTCATCGCTCAAGTTTCCTTCAAATCCTTCCAATACGTTGTAGCATTCGCTATAGCCGACATTGGTGGCGGCTGCGGCGGCGTGGTGAGAGCGTACCCCGCTGCGACAAAGGAAGATTGCCAGAGCCTCCTTGTCAACTTGCTGTTCCAGTTGAGTGAGGAAATGCGGGTTGAGTTTCATGCCCGGATAAGTCGACCATTCTATATTTACGCTATTTGCTACCCGACCAACCCAGTCCAATTCAGCTCGGGTCCGCACATCAACCAATACTGCGCCGGGCGCTGACTGCAGGATTTCGTATGCCTCTTGGGGATACAACGAGCCCTCGTAAGGCAGATTCATCTCTTTGGCACGTTGTTGTGCAGCTTGCAGAATGGCAGTGATTTTTCCCATGATGGATCCTTCTTCAAATCGCGAGACTAAACGAATTCGTCTCAGAAGTTATGCTTTGCCGAAGGCAATCTCCGCATGCTTAAGCAGGTGTAGAATTGATCTCACAGCATAAATGCATCTTAACGCAACCGATATGAAAAATCATACCCGAACGCATCATCCC
>JBARHM010000270.1:0-3629 GCA_049799235.1 Gallionella sp. | reverse complement strand
CAGTCGCAGCGGTTGATGCCGGCGAAGATGTTGACCAGCATCGCCTTGACGTTCTGGTCGGCCAACACCAGACGGAACGCCTTCTCGGTGCGCTCGGCGGAGGCTCCGCCGCCCACGTCGAGGAAGTTGGCAGGCTCGCCGCCGGCCAGCTTGATCATGTCCATCGTGGCCATCGCCAGGCCCGCGCCGTTAATCATGCAACCGATGTCGCCGTCCAGCCCGATGTAGCTCAAGTCGTGGTCCGCAGCCGCCACTTCGCGCGGGTCGATCTGGCTCTTGTCGCGCAACTCGAAGATCCTGTGGCGGCGGAACAACGCGTTGGCATCGAAATTCATCTTCGCGTCCAGCGCGACCATCTCGCCATTGCCGGTAACGACCAGCGGATTGATCTCCAGCATGTTCGCGTCGAGATCGCGCAGGGCGCGGTAACATCCCTTGATGGTTTTGACCGCCTGATTGCGCTGGGAATCTTCTATGCCCAACGCGAAAGCCATCTTGCGCGCCTGAAAGTCCTGCAGGCCGACAGCGGGTTCGACATAGATCCTCTTGATCACGTCCGGATTGGTCTCGACGAGTTCCTCGATCTCCATC
Organism: Gallionella sp.; assembly: GCA_049799235.1. GTDB lineage: Bacteria > Pseudomonadota > Gammaproteobacteria > Burkholderiales > Gallionellaceae > Gallionella. The sequence goes on along the minus strand of JBARHM010000270.1, from coordinate 3,038 downwards.
CCGCCCTGGGGACAACCGATCATGACAACGCGCTCAGCACTCCGATCTACCAGTATGCAGAAATACATTTCCCGTGCGATATCCGTCGCCGCTTCGACATACACCCTGGAACAGACTTTGCCCGCCGGGCCGGTCTGCTGAGTTACCAGCGTTTTGCCCAGCAACTCCTGCGCTACTGATTCGACTTCTTCGTGAGTCTTGCATCGCCTGATGCCACCGGCTTTGCCGCGCGCGCCGGAATGAATCTGTGCCTTCACCACCCAAACGTTGCCGCCGATCTCTCTGGCGCGCTGCACTGCCTCTTCGGGACTATGTGCCAGTCCGCCCTCCGCGATCCTGACGCCATAGTCCGCGAGAATCTCTTTCGCCTGGTATTCATGAATGTCCAAACCAGCCCTCCCCTTTGCTATTGCGGTTATGTGTTGTGTTTATTTCTTCGCCGCGATCGCTTCCGCCGCCTTGACCACATTGCTGGCCATGCGCGCCGACGCGGCATCGATCATCCGGCCGTCCAATGAAGCCGCGCCCCTGCCTTGCGCCGCGGCCTCCTTCAATGCGGCCAAAATGCGCTGGGCCTTGTCCACTTCCGCAACGGGCGGGGTGAACACCTCGTTGGCCAACGCGACCTGCGACGGATGGATCGCCCATTTTCCCTCGATGCCCAGTGCGGCAGCACGCCTGGCGGCCAGCATGAAACCGGCAGGGTCCTTGATATCGCCGAACGGCCCGTCGATGGGGCGCAAACCGTAGGCACGGCACGCGACCGTCATGCGGCTGATCGCAAAGTGCCATTGGTCGCCCGGATAATCGGGATTGAGCCCGCCGATGTTGATCGTTCGGGCGCGATTGCTGGCCGCGTAGTCGGCCACGCCGAAATGCAAAGCCTCAAGCCGTCCGGCTGCGCCCTGGCGGGCGATGTCTTCGACGTTGGCCATGCCCAGCGCAGTTTCGATCAATGCCTCGATGCCGATCTTATTTCTTAATCCCTGCTGCATTTCCAACTGGTTCAGCATCGCCTCGACCATGTACACGTCGGCATGCACGCCCACCTTGGGTACCAGCAGCGTGTCGATCTTGCTTCCGGCCTGCTCGACCAGATCGACCACGTCGCGCACCATGTACTGGGTATCCAGCCCGTTGATGCGCACCGAGAGCGTGATGCCGTGAGCCTTCCAGTCCAGTTCGTTAATCGCCTGGATGATGTTCTTGCGCGCCTGGATCTTATCGTCCGGCGCGACCGCATCTTCAAGGTCGAGAAAAACAAAATCCGCGCCGCTCTTCAGCGCCTTTTCGAACATGCCCGGATTGGAACCCGGCACGGCCAGTTCGCAGCGTTGCACTCGTTGCACGGAGGCTTGATATAAAGTGTGGCTCATTTATTCTTCCCTGAATAGTTTGGTACGGTGCCCTGTCGCGGGTGATTTTATTGGAAACGCGGCATAATTGCGGGAACATCATGAAAGTGATCGGCACGAATTGTATTTCAAATCCGGACTCGCTGCTAAACTGAAATCTGACCATGTCCCAGTCAACCATACCTCCCCCCGAAGGCGGCATAAATCCCAAGGCCTGGTATCCGGGCATACGCGCTTTGCCGGGCTTCGTCGACGATGCGGCGCAGGCTGTTGCAATCGATGAACTGGACTTGCTGTGGCATCAACAGGTCGAGTTCAAGGATCTGTGCGGCGGTGCGCACGATCAGGAAGATTACCTGGAGATCTCCCACCGATTCCCCACTGTGTTCGTGTCGCACATCCCGCGCCTGAACGCCGAACATGCCGACGAGGCGCGGCGCTTCACCTGGCTGATCGATGTGCTGTACGACAACAATGTCAGACTGGCAGCGTCAGCAGCGGCCGCGCCGGATCAGCTCTATACCGATGGTGTGAAGTCCGGCGAGTTCTCGCGCACCGCCAGCCGCCTGACCGAAATACAGACCCCGCGTTATTTGCAATTGCTGCATCACTCGCAGGGCGTGACGTTGTAGGAACGGGCCATGCGGGTGCCCGGACATAACCAGCGACTTTGCGAGCGTTGCTTGCTCGCTTAGTCGACTGGCTAGTAGTCCCATCAAAAGTTTCTTGTACCCGCGAACAAAAAAACAATCGCGGGCATGGTCCGCTCCACCTCCCCTGATAAGGGGATAACCAGCGACGTGCCCGCGCGCGGGCTTAGTCGAATGGCTATAACCAATGACTTGGTTGGCGTAGTTTGCCAACCTAGTCAGATGGCTAGTAGTTATATCAGTAGTTCCATCAGGCCGGGAGGGGTTAATCACCCCACCCGATGAAGCTCGCGGGTAACCGGCAGCTCCAAGTGTTCGTGGTTCATCTCACTTGTGCTTGAACGAAATACCTTCTTCCCCGGCGAGTGTCGCGCAACTGCCCGCCGCGAGCGAATTCAGGAATGTCTGCGTCGCATGGATCGTCAGCTTTTCGGTCTTGTGCGAAAAGCCGCTGCCCGCGAAGTTCATGTGTGTCGCGCCATCGATGATGCCCAGCCATTTGCAGCCCGCGGGCATCACTTCGTAGGGAACGGTGCGGGTGGTCCATGCGCCCTCCAGCGCCTTGTCGCTGGTGCCGGTCAGCATCAACACCGGCTTGCCGATCTTGCTCCAAGCATCGTCGGGAAAGATCGAGCCCGGCCCCTGCGGTGACATCGCCACGTAGGCGTCGAAGCGGTCATTGCCTGCCAGATCCAGCTTGTTGCGGGCGCCCGCCTCCAGCATCACCGTGGCCGCTCCCATCGAATGCCCGATCAGCGCGCTGAAATGTTGGTCGCAGCGCGGGCGCGCCCACTCGAGCGCCGCACCGATGTCCATCCAGCGCGCCTCGTAGGCCGCGCGATCCGTCGTCATCTTCAGCAACGCGCCCTTCAGATTCGTGCCGTCCATATCGCTGCGGAGCACCGATGGCCCGCTTTCCTTGTGCCCCACCACGATGCTCAGCCAGCCGCCCTTGCTGAGCGCCTTCGCGAGGTAACTCAAGCCCTTCTCGGTGCCGCCCGCGCCGGGCGAGATCACCGCAACGCCCTGGCAC
>JBARHM010000269.1:0-7302 GCA_049799235.1 Gallionella sp. | reverse complement strand
TTGCCGTGCTGATAGATCACAAACGTATTGCGGCGCGCAACTTTCATGAATACCAGATTCATCAACGCGCCGTAACGCGCCGCCGTTTCGGTGGTCTTGTCAGCCAATAGCGGGAACGGAAGATGATATTTCTTGGCGAACTCCGCATGGCTGCTGCTGTCGTCCACACTCACACCCACCACTTGCGCGCCCAACTCGGATATTTGCTGCAAGTCATCGCGAAACGCACATGCTTCCTGCGTGCAGCCCGGCGTATCGTCCTTGGGGTAGAAATAAAGCACCAGCCACTTGCCACGGTAATCTTTCAACGCATGATGCTTGCCATTCTGGTCTGGCAGATTGAAATCCGGCGCGGGCTTGCCCACTTCCGGCAACTCGCCGGCACGCGCCGCACGCGCCACGAACAACGCAGCGAATACGGTCAGCGCAGCTACGATAACCAACAATTTCATAATATTCTCCTCAAACAGGCAGGCGCCGAAAACTCCAGAAGCGCAGCAACAACACGCTGAGCAGCGCCAATGCCCCGGCAAACAAAAATGCCATGTTGGCATTCCAGTAATGCCACACCGAACCGAACAGCACGCCGGCGGGGATCGCGCTCAATCCGACGGCGAGATGATACCAGCCAAACGCCGTACCGCGCTCGCGCTCGTCGGCATACATGCTTATAAGAGCCCGTTCTGAGCCCTCGCCCAATCCGATCAGCAAGCCGTACAACACGGTGACAGTCCACAATGCAGCGCCGTATTCGACCAGTCCGAGAAGAACAAAACTCAATGCGTAGCCGGCCCAACTGATCATCGTCAGGTGCTGCATCCCAAATCTGTCCGCCATGCGTCCGCCCAGCAGCGATGTGGAGGATTTGCTGACATTGAGCGTCGCCCACAGCAGCAAAACCTGCACCAGGCTCATGCCCAGCTCGTTGCCGCGCAACAGGATAAAAGTCTCGGATACGCGGGCAAAAGTGAACAACACCAGCACCCACAGATAACGGCGCATGGTAACCGACAGCTCCGAAAAACTATTGGCCGGGCACCCGAACGACCACGCCAGCGGCGCGCGCAACTTTTCAATTTCAAATTCCAGACGCGGCGGTTCGTGCACACCAAAGATCAGTACCACCAACACCAGCACTCCCGGCAATGCCGACCACAAGATAATCTCGCTCACCGACCAGTGCATCCAGCTCAAAGCGGCAATGGCGAGCAGCGTACCGCCCAGCGCCCCTGCATTATCCATAGCACGATAAAAGCCAAATGCATAACCATGAATCGTCGAATGTGCACTATCGGCCAGCAATGCATCGCGCGGCGCATTGCGCAAACCCTTGCCTGCACGATCCAGACTGCGCAACAGCAGCAGAGCACCCCAACTCGACACGATGCCAAACAACGGACGCGCAAGATTGGACAAGCCATAGCCCCACACCATCAATTTTTTGCGCCGCCCGTGTTTGGTGTCCGAATAACGTCCCGCCCACAGCTTGAGGAAACTCGCAGCTGCATCGGCCACCCCTTCCACCAGCCCCAGTATCACCGGGCCCGCGCCGAGCACGGTGGCGATCAGGATCGGGATGAACGGCGTCACCATTTCCGATGCCAGATCGTTCAGGAAGCTGACCAGGCCGATGGCGATCACGGTTGCGGGTAATTTGTGTCGAGTCATGTTGATTGTGTGGCGTTTAAGCTAAAATGCGCGCTGTATGTATAGCTTACGCTGTCCCCGTAGTTAAATGGATATAACCGGCCCCTCCTAAGGGTCAATTACAGGTTCGATTCCTGTCGAGGACACCAACTCCCGGTTTTTAACTCCCCCATTCGGCGGCGTCACAACTCAAGCGCGAAGACCGAAGGGAACTCTTTTTCATCCTCCCTATCTGAATCATGCCCGTCGTTGCATCGTAAAGCAAAGCTGTGCCGGAGCGGGTGTTTGATTCCAATTGTTAAAAGGAGTGCCAATATGAAAAGAGCTTATTCCGCAGTGAAAGAAACCATCTCACGCTTCGTGCGTTGGGTCATCGCCGGTGTCATATCCTTGATCGTCGCGCTGCCGACCTTCGCTTCTTTCAGCACCTCCATGTAGTTTTACCAAGCCCGCGCCGGCGTCTTCTCCTCCCCGGCTGGCGCGGCATTCTTCCCCGTTTTATTTTCTCGCTAGCCGCACACGAAAGTTCAGTCGGCATCAAATCACTCTGTCATTGCCGCCATCAATCGGGATTTGCGCGCCGGTGATCTTGGCAAACAGTGCGCCGCACATTTCCGCTGTCAGTTCCGCCACGTCCTTGCTGCTGACCTCTTCGTGCAGCACGTTGTTGCGCTTGTATACATCGACCGTCATGCCGTAATGGGCGGCGCGTTGCGCCAGAACTTCCTGAGTCCAGATGCCGGTGTCGAACACCGCATTCGGGTGCACCAGGTTGATCCTGATCGCGTCAGCACCCCACTCCAGTGCGGCGACGCGGGCAAGCTGCGTCAGCGCAGCTTTTGACGCGGAATACGCCGCCGCGCCGGGGCCCGGTGCAGGAACGTTCTTCGAGCCGATCACCACTACGCGGCCGTATCTCGGCGCAGCCTTCAACAGCGGATGGGCCTCGCGCATCAGCATCAGGTTGGAATCCAAGTTGACCGCCATCACCTTGCGCCACTCGTTGTCGGACAGCTCCGCTATCTTCTTCCCGCCGGGGAAAATGCCCGCATTCAGGATCAGCATGTCGAGTCCGCCGTAGCGGCGCAGGGTTTGTTCCAGCATCTCTTTGATAGACTCCGGCGAGGTCAGGTCTAACGTAATGCCCAGATAGTCTGCACGCTCACCATACAAAGATTCGACGGCAGGATTGATGTCCACCGCCACCACGGCTGCACCCCGGTTCAGGAAAGATTGCACGCAGGCCTTGCCGATACCGGATGCTGCGCCGGTCACCAGCGCGACTTCACCGGCAAATGCCTTCGGCGCACCGGCTATTTTCAGCTTGGCCTGCTCGAGGTCCCAGTATTCCACCCTGAACAGATCGGCCTCGCCCAGCGCCCGATAACCACCCAGCGCCTCGCCGCGCAAAATGATTTCCTGCGTATGCAAATAGATCTCCTCGATGATCTTCGTGTCGCGCGGCGAACGCCCCGCGGTCACCAGCCCGAATTCCGGATCGACGATCACGCGTGGCGCAGGGTCGAGCATCGTCACCGGCTGTTTGGCCTGCTTCGAGTTTCTCTCGAAGCTCTGTTTATAGGCTTGCGCATAGGCAGCCACATCGCGCCCGAACATCGGCAGTCGCTTGGTTCTGATCACGTGGTCCGGCGTGGCCGGGCCGCGTTGAGAAATATCCGCAGCCTTGGGATGGCGTGCGAATGACAGCGCAGTTGCACTCGCACAGGTGCGCAACAGCATCGGAAAACCGGCGGCAGCGGAAACCTCTTTTCTCAACACAACCAGTGCCAGCCAGTCGCCTTCGGGCTTGATGTCTTTGACCGACGGTAACAGTGCGTGCTTGTTCAAGTAATCTTCCGCGCGCCGCACCAGCTCTATCATCCGGTCGTACGATTGCTTCGCGGTTTCGCCGAAGCTGAAGATGCCGTGGTTCATCAGCAACATGCCGATGGTGCGCGCGGTGGCCTGTTTGGGAAACACCTCGGCACACAGCTTTGCAAGGTCGAAGCCCGGCATCACATAAGGCAGCACGATGACTTCGTCGCCGTAGATCTCGCGGATGCACTTCTCGCCGTTCGCGGTGTTGGTAATGGCGATGATCGCGTCGGCATGGGTGTGGTCGACGAAGCGGTGCGGGATCAGCGCATGCAATATCGCCTCGACCGAAGGTGCCGGCGCCGCCGGGTCGAACGAGGCCAGTTTCAATTCGCGCGCCATGTCAACGTCGGACAGTTTGTCGAGATTCGCCAGTTTCAGCAGTGCCTCCATGCGCACCGCGACAAAATCCTTCTGGGTTATGGTCGCAAGATCGGAACCGCTGCCCTTCACATACAGTGTCTCGATCTCGTTGCCGAAGATGTCCTTCCACACGCCCTTGACCGAAGTGTTGCCGCCGCCGTGCAGCACCAAGTCCGGGTTAGCGCCGAGCAGGCGCGAGGTGTAGACGCGTTCGTCCAGATCGCCTTGGTGCTGTTTTGCGTCGGTGTCGTTCCAGAGGTTTTTCATTGCTGTTCCCGAGCTTTAATTAATTCATCTGCAATTCAAATACCCTCTCCCCAGCCCCTCCCCGCAAAGGGATAACCAGCGACTTGGCTGGCGTCGTTTGCCAGTCTAGTCGAATGGCTAGTGGTTTCACCAGAGGGTGGCCGAAGGCCGGGAGAGGCTCATGGGGCCAGCGCGCTTCGCATCGCTGCCGCATCCGCCTTTACCACCCCGCGCTCGGTGATCAGGCCTGTCACCAGCCGCGCCGGGGTCACGTCGAAACCGTAGTTGGCGGCACGCGATTTTTCAGGAGTAAGCCGCACGGTGCGCACCTGCCCGTCGTCGCACAACCCGGAGATGTGCGTCACTTCTTCCGCTGCGCGTTCCTCGATCGGAATTTCCCTGACGCCGTCCTGTAGCGTCCAGTCTATCGTTGGCGTCGGCAGCGCGACGTAGAACGGCACGCCGTTGTCGAACGCGGCCAATGCTTTGAGATAAGTGCCGATCTTGTTGCACACATCGCCGCGCGCGGTGACGCGGTCGCAGCCGACGATGGCCATGTCCACCATGCCGTGCTGCATCAGGTGCCCGCCGGTGTTGTCCGCTATCACCGTGTGCGGCACGCCGTGCTGGACTAGCTCCCACGCGGTCAGGCTCGCACCCTGGTTGCGCGGGCGCGTCTCGTCCACCCACACGTGCAGCGGGATACCCGCATCGAACGCCTTGTAGATCGGCGCCAGTGCCGTGCCCCAATCCACCGTCGCCAGCCAGCCGGCGTTGCAATGAGTCAATATATTTACCGTGGCATTTTTCTTCTGGTGTATCGCACGAATGATCTCGCTGCCATGCCTGCCGATGCTCGCATTGATTGCCACATCCTCATCGGCGATGCGCGCCGCTTCCTGCCACGCTGCGGCGGCGCGTTCGCTTTCTGGCAGCGGCGCCAGCAACGCACGCATCTTCTCCACACCCCAGCGCAGGTTCACTGCCGTGGGACGCGCGGCGAGCAGCATGCTGCACGTGGCAGCCAGCGCGGCATCCGAAGCATGGTGGCCCATCGACAGCGCCACGCCGTAAACCGCCGTCACGCCGATCAGCGGCGCGCCGCGCACCTGCATGTCGCGTATCGCGCGCTCGGCATCGCGCATGTTCTCCAATCGCAGTGCCTCGAAGACGTGCGGGAGCTTGGTCTGGTCGATGATCTCCACCGCCTGGCTGTCGGCGGTAGGCCAGATCGTGCGATAGGGGGTGCCGTTGATTTTCATGGTTTTGATTTTCGTAGGGTGGGCTTATGCCCACCCTACCGAGCTAGTCATTTAATTCAAAATCTAAATTCATCGGGTCAGAGCCTACTTGCTCAAACCCGTCTACTTTGATCTTACGTATAAAATTACAGACAGTTTTAGTGTGCTCATCGCTCAATATCGAGATGGTACGACTGCCCTCTTTCTGCATCACATTGCTTTCGTAATATGTTTTATTCTGGTACCGAAATAATCTATTCGTTATTTGGCCACACCCCCTGATATAGAAATCTGATTCTGAAATTTTTTGCATTGCAAGAAAATTTGAACGTTTTTCTTTCGAGGAGTTTTGGATATCCCCCTCATCCAGAATGTCGAAGAAATTAAATGAACAGCCGCGTCCACCACTATTGGAATAATCCAGCTCAACAATATTTTCTTGGGTGCCATCATTATTGATATCCACAAGCCCTGAACTAATTACGTATGCATCCTTCCAACTGCTTTTTTCTAATTTCAACATCGAGTTACTAGATAGGTTAATCGGCTGTATCTCATAAGACTTTTCTATCACCGCTTTGCAAACACCATCAGCACCCTCTGACTTATCATCGACTTCAGAATTAACGACAGTATTGAACCAACAAATAGCATACTCTTCATTTCGGGGCGTTACATATGTCAGAAATAACGGCTTCTCAAGTTCGTAGTCTCTATAAAGTAAAGAAAAAGTCCTTCCCAAGTAGCGAAAGGATTGCGCACCCAGTACCCAGTCCTTCCTCTCGTAATTCATTTCTTTTGGAAATACTCGCTTGCCACTTTGATCAAAATAGTCAGTACAGGGCGTATTCATTGTTCCACCCCAGCACGTCTTTACAATTTCCTCGCGACCATCATTATTGATGTCATCTACATTGTCGCGCTCCTTAACAATTCGCTCTCGGTCAGTCTTCTTGATCAATTGCTGGCACAGCTTGCTAATGAATTTTGAATCTGGTAATGCGTCATAAGCGCCGGATATGTTTTCCAGCTCAAGCAACCGTTTCTCGTACATATCAATTGCGCATTGGCTGTTATCACAAGTATTCCGTAAATCTCGCAACCAACTGCGCTGAGCTTTGGCCATTCCAGTTCGATTTTCAGAATCAGCTATATTTCTCCCATAAACCGCTGATAACTTTTCATCTAACACTGACAACTCTTCATTCGTGCAGATAAGTTTTTCAATATGAGTTGAAGCCTTTGCACAGTCGAAGCTCGCTGCATGAACGGACAACGTCAGTACAAGCCACCCCAAAGTAATCAAAACGATACGCATCATGCTGCCTCCGATAGTTGGTGCTAGTCGCCTTCAAACTCGCACAGAGCAAAGACTTTATGGCCGTGCTTCTCCAACCGCGCATGTCCGCCGATGTCGGGCAGGTCGATGATGAAGCAGCATTCGACGATCTTGCCGCCCATCTTTTCGATCAGCTTGCAGGCGGCCTCCGCAGTGCCGCCGGTGGCGATCAGGTCGTCCACCAGCAATATTTTTTCGCCCTTGTCGATCGCATCGGTGTGGATCTCGATGCGATCGGTGCCGTATTCCAGTTCGTAGTCGTGGCCTATGGTCTCGGCGGGCAGCTTGCCTTTCTTGCGGATCGGGATGAAGCCCTTGCCCAGGACATAGGCCAGCGGCGCGCCGAGAATGAAGCCGCGCGATTCTATGCCCGCGACCTTGTCGATCTTCACGTCCGTGTAGCGGCGCACCAGATCATCTATCGTGAGTTGAAAACCGACCGGGTCCTTGAGCAAGGTGGTGATATCGCGGAACTGGATGTTCGGCTTGGGGTAATTGGGGACGGTACGGATATGGGATTTTATTGACATGGTGGCTCCTTGCTAATTGGTAAGCAGCAATCTAATTCAGCATCTATTGCAGGAGCGGGGC